>CAZMND010000070.1:0-11456 GCA_964567585.1 uncultured Lachnospiraceae bacterium | reverse complement strand
GTTTTCGTCTGCCCATTCATCCCAGATATGGCTGTGCAAATCATTGATATTATTAGATTTTTGCTGCCAAATCCAAAGCATTTCATCCGTAGCACTTTTAAGCGCTGTTTTACGCAGCGTAATCAGAGGAAATTCCTTGGATAAATCATAACGGTTTACCACGCCGAATTTTTTGATGGTATATGCCGGTGTTCCATCTTCCCAGTGAGGACGTACCTTTTCTCCCTCCGTACTGGTACCATTTTCCAAAATTTCCTTACACATATCGATAAAAATCTTATCTGCCAAGCTCATCTTTCAAATCTCCTGTTTCTATCTGTCCCATTTATCGCAAAGGGAATTTATCTGATCTGCAAATTTGGCTTTATCCTTATTTGCAATTTCTTCGTTTTTACGAATAACCACAAGCAAACGCTGTCCTGCTGCCAAAAGCCTAGCAAAGACATCGGATACATGTGTGCTTTCTTTCTTCTTCACAGCCTTCGGTGTAGCCACATATTCAAATGTGCCTGTCACAAGGTCAAATCTCGTACCGGAATAAGGTGCATATGCTTCCATTCCGTATTCATGGTTTAAGCACTGTGCAAACGCCTCGCAGACCGTATCCTCTCCATGGACAATAAAGAATTTATCCGGTTTCTTCTGGAAAGCCGTAGCCCAATCAATCAGCCCCGCTTTGTCCGCATGACCACTTAACCCTGCCAATTTTACAATATCTGCCCTGATTTCAATTGTTTCTCCAAACAGACGCACTTCCGGAGCGCCTTCCACAATTGCCCTTCCGAGAGTACCCATAGCCTGATAACCTACGAAAAGCACTGTACATTCCGGTCTCCAAAGATTGTGTTTTAAATGGTGACGGATACGTCCCGCTTCACACATACCGGAAGCTGAAATAATAACCTTCGGAGTATTTTCAAAGTTAATCATCTTGGATTCATCACTTGTAATGGCAAGTTTTAATCCCGGAAATGAAATCGGATTGATTCCGCGACTTACAAGCGCCATCGCCTCTTCATCAAAACACGCATACTTATTCTTCTGGAAAATACCGGTTGCTTCCACCGCCAGAGGACTATCCACATAAACCGGGAAATCTTCGTGTCTTTCAATCAGTCTGTCTGCTTTAATTTTTCTTAGGAAATACAAAATTTCCTGAGTTCTTCCTACTGCAAATGAAGGAATAACCACATTCCCGCCTCTGTCAAAGGTTCTCTGCAAAATTTTTACAAGTTCGCCGATATAATCCGGACGTTCCACACTATGTAATCTGTCACCGTAAGTTGATTCCATAATGACATAGTCTGCAACTGCTGTTTTCGCCGGATTTTTAATAAGCGGCTGATTTATATTTCCGATATCGCCTGAAAAAACAAGTTTTTTCTCGACACCATTCTCTTTTAACCACACTTCAATACTGGATGAACCAAGCAAGTGCCCGATATCCGTAAACCTGATTTCAATTCCTTCACACACTTCAATAATGGAATCATACTGACACGGAACCAACCTTTTAATAATTCCGTCGGCATCTTCCATTGTATAAAGCGGCATAATCGTTTCCATACCCGGAGAACGCTTTGCCTTTCTGTTTTTCCACTCTGCTTCCTGCATCTGGATGTGCGCACAGTCACGAAGCATAATGCTACACAAATCCACTGTAGCTTCTGTTGCAAAAACCTTGCCCCTAAAGCCTTTGGAATAAATAAGCGGTAAATTACCCGAATGGTCTATATGGGCATGGGTTAAAAATACATAATCAATCAATGCCTCTTCCACAGGTATCGGAATATTTTCAAATACATCCTTGCCCTGTTCCATACCACAATCTATCAAAATATGCTTTCCACAAGCCTCAATATAATGACAACTTCCTGTCACCTCATGCGCTGCACCAACAAAAGTCAAATTCATAGAAAGACCTCCTTTATAAAAACCGTAACCCTATAATGTAGTATATCATAAATACATAAAAAAAAATACTTCCTTTTTCACTGAAATCCCAATCAAAAAACAGCTTTCTTTTTCACAACTTCGTCACATGTGATGTAAGTGAAAAAGAAAGCTGTTTTTATATACGTTAAAATCGAAAATATACCTTTTTATATATTTAGGTTATATTTTATAGGGTTTCACTTGTGTTCTTTGGATTTCCGTCTTTGTCAAAGTTTTTGTTAAGGGCACGTTCTACCGGGAAAATGGATGCAATAAGAACTACACACTGTACCATTGCAAGGGCACCACCCCACCAGCCTACCGTATCAGTATCTTTTCCGATTACAGTAAGCATCAAAACGATAGACAGCGGCAACATAATAAGACCCACTTTTATCCAAAGATGCGCAAAATACATATTTGCAAAATCCCATAGTTAGCTCCTACTCCCAAATTTAAAATAAAAAGGACTACCATACCTGATAGTCCCATTATAATCTGCTTATTCCATATTATCCAGTAATTCCTGGTAGAATCTTGAGTAATCGCTTCTTCTTTCTCCCGAAAATCTAATTGCTGACGAAGGATGTGAGTTCATAATTCCCGTTAATAAGTAAGGAATATCATATCCCCAGATATTACCTTTATCCTTTTCTGCCTGAATGTATTTCTGCACAAAATCCATAACCGGCACAAGATTGTATTTTGGGTTTCTAAGAAATGCCAGGAGCGATTCCATATAACAGTTGCCGGCGCCACGTCCCATACCGCTTACTGTCGCATCCAGTAAACTTGCACCATTACTAACCGCTTCAATCGTATTCGCAAACGCAAGTTGCTGATTGTTATGTGCATGAATACCAATTTTCTTGTTGTATTTTGCAGCAATATTCATATATTTATCCGTCAATCTGCGAATCTGTTCCGGATAGAATGCACCGAAACTGTCTACCAGATAAATAATATCAACATCGGATTCTGCCAAAAGTTCCAGACCGTGATCCAACTCTTCTTCACGGACCTTTGAAATTGCCATTATATTAACAGTTGTTTCGTAACCTTTTTCGTGTGCATCCTGAATCATATCAATTGCGGTTGGAATCTGATGAATATATGTGGCAGTACGAACAAGATCAATAACACTGTCTTCTTTTTTCAGAATATCATTTTTGTAATCTGTTCTTCCAACATCCGTCATAACCGCAATTTTTAAGTCAAAATCATTATTGCCAACGATAGCACGAATATCTTCTTCATCACAGAATTTCCACTTGCCGTAGTCTTCCTTCTTGAAAATATCCTTTGATGCTTTATATCCGAATTCCATATAGTCAACGCCGGCCTTAATGTTGGTACGATACAAATCTTTTACAAATTCGTCCGTAAAACCAAAATTATTTACCAACCCTCCGTCACGAAGTGTACAGTCAACGACCTTAATATCAGGTCTGAATGCAATTAAGTTACCATTGTTTCTAGTCTTTTCCATAATCTCCTCCAATTTTATGCCCTAAACTCTTATTATATTTATTATTTTCTTTTTGTCTGGGCATTTTCACTTTAAAGCGTTGCGCTTTAAAGTGTTAAAGTACATTGAAGATAATAACTCTTTTGGGGTGAATTGTCAATATGTAATTTTGATATGCGCATCCAATGCTTCAATATCCTGCGTTGTGGTCACATTTACAAGCCCCGATGAAACTACCTTCCAAAGCAGCTTTGAGTACTTTTGTATAACAGCCGCCATTACCCTCTCGTCTTTTCCCTTAATTGCCAAAAGCACTCCGTTCTCTTATTGCAGACCGGAGTGCTTATAATAAATAAAATTTCATCCTTCATTATATAATCAAGATTTGTAGTTACTTTTATTTAAACATATTAATTCAGATATGATTTTGCTTTTTCTTCTGTAAGACCATATTTTTGCATCAATTGCTCTAAAATTTGTTCTTCCGGAATATTCAATCCTCGTAACATAGCTACTGCAGCCTCGATTGCCTCTGCTACTGCAGCATCCACCGCTTCTGCCACTGCAGCATCTGTTATTTCCGCCATACGTCTTGCAATACCTTCCTCAACGCCCTTCTCAACACCGCGCTTAATTTCATTGTCCAAATAATCCTGTAGTGTCATAAATTGTTCCCCCACTTTCCGATTGTCTCTGGCTTGTTGTACAATACCATGAAGTCTTAAAAGTTCCGGGTCCACAGCATTTTCCTCATCCGACTTTGAAAAATACCGGAGCATATCTTTCAATTTGTCATTACCACCAACTTCTCCGCCCGTATACAAAAACAACTTCACTGCACCATCATTATACACGATTTGTGTATCTTCCGCCACAAAATTCTTTATTGTGTATAACATTCTGTTTTGTCCGAATGGATCGTATGGAACTATCCAGATAGATATGTAATTTGGTAATTTCCGATAACTTTCTCCTGCTTCCAGAAGTTTGACATCTGTAAGCGCCTGGCTGTACCGACTTCTCATAGGCAATTCCTCTGCTCCGTAATTGTTTGGCTCAATATCATATACTCTGGCTCGTCTTTCGCCTTCATATTCCTCCACATATAAATCCATGCAGATTCCATGTCTCCCCAAATCAATTCCCGTTAAGGCTTTCTCTGACGTAACCGATATTTGTCCTACTTTACGCCCGGTAGCTCTTTCAATAATAAGTTTTGCAACTAACATATTGTCCTTAAATTTGATATCTGCCGTCTTATAATCCTGGTCAGAGATGCTCAATGTCATACCACCGTTTGAATCACCAAACTGTATCGATTGATGCTTTATGTTTGTATTATCCTCTTCTAATCCTTCCAATAATATCTTCCTGACTTATGTCCAGTGCCTCACAATCCATTTCTAAATTAATCTGCCCTGACATATCCATTTTCATAGAATCCCCAAACAAAGTAAAGCAGATAATTGATGTTGCAAGTAACGCCACTATCCCGACAATCATAAAACATTTGGCGATAATTGCTGCTATGTAACTAAATTTACCGATTGTATTAATTTTTTTATTTATTGTGAAAAACAGGCATTCATTTTAAACAAAATCGCTTGATGAGTGAAAAAATCGGATTAAACTGTTTCCAATTTAATCCGACAAGGTTATACATTATTCCATTTCTTCCTTTATTCTGCGCCCTACCACAACGAATCTTCCGTCCTCTACATGATATGCACAACAGGATAAGGTTATAAATTCATCACCGAATTCTGCCGTAACACCTGTATCATACAAAGACATCGCTTTAATATTATTATACCAGTCATCAAATTCTTCCTGTGTGTCTGCCTGAAAAAACTTATAATATTTGAATACATCCTGATGCTTATAAAAAATTTCCGAATAAAATACGGAGATTAATTCATACTTTCTCTTTTCATATATGGTATCAAAACATATGATATTATGTTCCATTCCATAGGTTTCATCTTCGTATAAACTCAAATTTCCAAACATCTGGCCTGTTTTCACCGTATGTCCATAAATAATTAAATTCGTAGACGGTGCATTCCCTTTTGAATACTGATTCTCTAAAGTGCCTTCTCCCGCTATACTATCTGTATCCATAAACAGCGTTCCATGCTTATTTTCATTGCCATAAAAATCTCTATAAATATAGTATTCTTCATCCTCCATAGTCTGCATAACCGGATAGTCTATATTCGTATCCTCGATTTTAAGCCAGCCTATGACATCCGGATTTTCTTCATATATTTTTTGATATTCCGGCAGTATATCTGATACCGTTTCATCCTGCTGCGATACATCCTCCTGTGGTATATTCTCTTTTAAGCCTAGTAACCACTCTTGCTGCTCTTGGATATTCGCTTCATATTCTTTTGCCTTTTTTATCTCGATTGTAACCATAATTACTGCAACAATAAATATAGTTAACATAACAAAAATCCATATAACATTTATATGCTTTCGTATTTTCTGTTTTAATAACTCAAAAGGCTGGTGGCCTAAGCCACCTGCCTTTTTCTTTTTATAAATCGTATCTTCTTTATGTCTCCGATTCATTTATTTATCCTTCTTGAAAAATAATCCACCTGTACATACTATACCCAAACCACTAAGTAAGAGTAAAAGCATCCAGTAACCGCTGTTATCACTCCAGCCTGTTTTTGGTGATTCATCTTTTTCTAATGTGATAACATCCTGTGTACCATATGCAGGAATTACTGCTGTCTGTTTCTGTCCGCAGCCGTTCTGGCATACTGTTTCCTTGCTTCCGTTTTCTGTTGCGGTTGGCTGCTTGGTTACCTGCCATAACCCTGTCCAGTCATGCACATGTACCGGTACCGGTGTAATCTTAAATTCCTGTTCCACCCTTACTCCATCAATCTCTACGATTGCCTTGTAGTTGCCTACTTCAGTTGGCGGTGTTGTACTCGCCGGATAATTCGTTGTGCCAACGCCTTCATACAGGATTCCGATTACTGTATCTCCTGTTACGGATGACAAATTATCTGTATAAGATGCTTTATCATATTGGTTTCCTGTGTAAACCATATCCGTTGCTGTTAATACGATTTTCTTACCGGTTGTATCTGTTCCGCATTCGCCGGTGTTTGACACACACTCGCCGGTAATTACATTACCATTAGCTGTATACGTCCAGTCATGTGTATGTGTCGGGTCCGGAAGAATCTTAAATTCTTTTTCCACCTTAATTCCATCAATTTCAACCGTTACTTTGTATGTACCCACTTCCGTTGGCGGGTTGGCTGACTGTGGATATGTGGTGTCTCCTACGCCTTCATAATAAATCTTTACAGGGTCTTTGGTAATTTCCGATAAGTTATCCGTATACGTTGCTTTATCGTATGGATTACCGGTATATATCATATCATCCGCTGTCAGACCGATTTTTCTGTCTGCTGTATCTGTATCACATAGGTCATTTGTACAGTCCCCTGTGATTTCCTTATTCTCATCATCCGGAGT
Source organism: uncultured Lachnospiraceae bacterium (assembly GCA_964567585.1). Classification (GTDB taxonomy): domain Bacteria; phylum Bacillota; class Clostridia; order Lachnospirales; family Lachnospiraceae; genus CALZKI01. The sequence continues at coordinate 4,549 of CAZMND010000070.1, read as the reverse complement.
ATATTCCCAGTCATGCAGGTGGTCTTCTGAAATTTCAAATTCATCATATGCCTCTACTCCGTCTATCTCCACGATTGCCTTATAGGTTCCTGCTTCCGTTGGCGGAGTTGTAGTTCTTGGATAATTGGTACTTCCGGTTCCTTCGTAGTAGATTCCGGTTGTGGTATCTCCGGTTACTCCTGACAAATCATCTGTATAGCTTGCTCCGGCATATGGATTTCCGTCAGCTAACATATCTGCCGCATTGACAATAATCTTTTTACCCGCTATTTCTGCTTCACACTTTCCGTCGGTTGCGATACATTCACCAATGATTTCGTTTCCGTTGGCTGTGTATTTCCATTCATGGGTATGTGGTTTAATTTCAAAATCATCGGATGCTTCCACACCATTTATGCCTTCTAATACAACAATGGCTTTATAGGTTCCTACTTCTGTTGGAGGAGTTGTACTCTTTGCATAAACAGTTTCTCCGATTCCTTCATAATAAACAACTTTCTTTTTACCTGTTTCTGTAAGAAGGTCACCACCAAAGGTAAGATTACTTTCCTCATATTCGCTTCCTGTGTAGAAGATGTCATCTGCAACAATGGTAATTTCTACTGTAGTTTTATCACATTCGCCTTCTGTCTGAGTACAGTCTGCTGTAATTTTATTTCCTTCACCTTCATACTCCCAAATATGGTCGTGTGGTGTAATCTTAAATGGATCCGATACAGATACTTTGTTATCTCCTTCTCCGATTTCCACAATCGCTTCGTAGTTACCTACTTCTGTTGGTGGTGTTTCAGATTTTGGATAGTTGGTTCCGTCTACTCCCACGAAGTATACTTTTACTTCATCGCCCGTTACCTCTGAAAGGGTATCTGTTACTTCCCATTTATCTTCCGGATACGAATTTCCGGTATATAACATATCCTCGGCTACGATTCCGATATACTTATCTGTTGTATCTGTAGTACAGTCTCCCTTTTCATCTTCGGTACATTCACCAACGATTATGTTCTCGTCTGTATCCACTTCATACTTCCACTCATGTTCGTGTTCTAAAATGTCGAAGGTATCATACGCTTCTGCTACATTACCTTCTTTATCGGTAATGGTTACTACAGCCTTATAACTTCCCACCTCTGTCGGTGGATTTGTATCTTCCGGATAGGTAGTTCCATCTATTCCAACATAAGTTATCTGACTTACTGTATCTCCTGTTGTAGCTGAAATATCATCCTTAAAATCTGTCTTATCATAAGATGAACCTGTGTAATACATATCTTCCGTATTAATCACAATCTTCTCACCTTCGATGTCTGCTTCGCATTTTCCGTTTAGCTCCACACATTCCCCTACAATTTCATTCGTGGTTCCTTCCACCACTTCATAATCCCAATTATGTACATGTGGTTTGATTTCAAACGGATCTTCTGCCGTGACAGGATCACCATTTACATCTACAATAAGGTTTCCATCTTTATCTGTCAGTTCAATAATCGCTTTATAGGTTCCCACTTCTGTTGGTGGAGTAGTAGATTTTGTATAGGTTGTGTCCCCATCTCCTACATAGTAAACCGTTTTTGTACTTTCTGTTGCGTCCAAAAGTTCGTCTTCAATGGTAAGGTTACTTTCCTCATATTCGCTTCCTGTGTAGAAGATATCCGCTGCTTCAATGGTAATTTCTACCGGTGCTTTATCACATTCCCCATCTATTTGAGTACAATCTGCTGTGATTTTATTTCCTTCACCTTCATACTCCCAAATATGGTCGTGTGGAGTGATTTCAAATGGATCTTCTGCCGTGACAGGATCACCGTTCGCATCTATGATAACATTACCTTTTTTGTCCGTTAATTCTATAATTGCTTTATATGTACCTACATCTGTTGGAGGGGTTATACTCTTTTCATAAACAGTATCTCCCGTTCCTTCGTAGTAAATTGTTTTTGTATCCCCTGTAACCTCTAAAAGATTATCTGTGACTGTTAAGTTACTTTCTGGATATGGACTACCTGAATACTGCATATCCGCTGCTTCAATGGTAACTTTTTTATCCGTTACACCCTTGTCACAAATACCTTCATCCTGTTCACAACTTCCGGTAATTTCATTTCCGTTTCCTTCATATACCCATTCATGGTCGTGTGCAACGATTTCAAAATCATCAAATGCTTCTGTTACATTACCGTCTTTATCAGTAATACTTATCACAGCCTTATAAATTCCATCTGCTGTTGGAGGCACTTCTGTTCTCGGATAACCCGGTCCCTCAAAATAAATTTTCACTTCGTCACCGGTTATCTCTGTGAGTTCATCTGAAATATGGATATTATCATCAGAATATTGCGCACCGGTATAGTCCGTATTGTCCGCAGTAATTGTGATTTTCTTACCCTCCACATCTTTATCACATGTCCCTTCGGTAGTAACACAATCTGCTGTAATTTCATTTTTATTAGCTGTGTATTCCCAATCATGGTCATGTGGTAGTATGTTGAATTCTTCTTCTACAGTTACTTCGTCTATTTCCACAGTAACTTTGTAAGTACCCACTTCTGTTGGCGGGTTGGCTGACTGTGGATATGTGGTGTCTCCTACGCCTTCATAATAAATCTTTACAGGGTCTTTGGTAATTTCCGATAAGTTATCCGTATACGTTGCTTTATCGTATGGATTACCGGTATATATCATATCATCCGCTGTCAGACCGATTTTTCTGTCTGCTGTATCTGTATCACATAGGTCATTTGTACAGTCCCCTGTGATTTCCTTATTCTCATCATCCGGAGTATATTCCCAGTCATGCAGGTGGTCTTCTGAAATTTCAAATTCATCATATGCCTCTACTCCGTCTATCTCCACGATTGCCTTATAGGTTCCTGCTTCCGTTGGCGGAGTTGTAGTTCTTGGATAATTGGTACTTCCGGTTCCTTCGTAGTAGATTCCGGTTGTGGTATCTCCGGTTACTCCTGACAAATCATCTGTATAGCTTGCTCCGTCATACGCAGTTCCGTCAGCAAGCATATCTTCTGCTGTAATTACAATTTTCTTGCCTTCTACTTCTGAATCACATGAGCCATCTGTCGAAACACATTCTCCTGTGATTTCATTTCCGTTAGCTGTATATTCATAACTATGTATATGGTCATAGAATTGGTATAATACCGTACTACCATCCAGCTCTATTGCATCAGCAGTACTTGGATACCCTTTTAATGAATAATCCACCAACTGACATTCTGTTACATAAGATGCAGTATTTTCAACATCTGCTATATCTACTGCTGTATCATATAGAACATCGTATACGTCCACTTCATCCATCAATGTGTATCTCTTTGTTATTCCATCTACTTCTACATCAATATAATTTTCTGTTGCATTGGCATCTTCTACATAATATTTTGCTGTATACGATGTAGAAATACCATTTTCTAAATATTCATTTACAAAAGCAATACTATGTATTGTATGATTTGCTTTGGAAGAAGCAATAGCAGCTGTAAATCCGACTTTTACTTCTTCTCCATTAAATTCCTTAAGTTGGTTGATTACTCTCGGGTCATCAACTATCGTAGTTATTGCATTTTCTCTGTCCGCTGTTTTAAAATCGCCTCTTGCACAACGTACATACAATTTTTCTCCGTCATATTCAATCCATGCTGTAAATAATTTGTTATCTGCTTCTTCAATAGCAACACTTAAATCACCTTCCTGGGTAAAACCATACTCATATTGATTTTCATCTCCACGATAATCATAAAGGAACTCTGTTCCTATATGATCTGCCTCTGCATTATTTGCTCCACCAGCTACAACCGCTATATGATCTCGTTTATATTTTAAAAGATTATATGTACCATTATTAAAATTATAACTCCTATTATTGTAAATATAACGTCCGTTATAAGCAGGATCATAATATTCCTGCCCGTTACCTGTATTATAAAAAGAGTCAAATTCTACCCCAACACTATCCGTAATGCCGGCATACCCCATTGCACCACCGGTACCACCTTGTATCGCGTTATCAGCCTTGGTAATAAAGAATGTAATTCCGTCCCCTCCTACATCTTTTCTATATTCCTCACCAACAGGTGTCTTACGACATGTATCCGGCATAGAAAATGTAAATTTAACAGAAAATTTACCTTCATCAGCCAACTTTACATTGGAATTCATAACTGCAACACCGGCTCTAATATCTGATGCATCATTATCTGTCAAATCTTGCAAATTTACACCATTAACTAAACGAATTATGTTTTCGTGTTCTGACGTATGTTCATTTGCTACTATTCCTGCATGAAATCTGGTGTCATTTACATAAAAATCTTTAATATTCTCACCAAATGAAGTTTCAAATTTCCACTGTCCATTGTCAAACGATTTTCCGGTTCCATAACCTTCTATAAAATATGATTTTGGCTCTTCAGCCGCATATACATATCCTAAATCATTGCCAATAACCGGATTGTTTATGCCTCCCAACGTTATTGCACCTTAAAGTGTACCCCTTGTCAAGGACATTTTAAGAAGAAGGGGTTTTGATTTTTGT
>CAZMND010000069.1:10451-11643 GCA_964567585.1 uncultured Lachnospiraceae bacterium | reverse complement strand
ACCCGTGATTCCGCCGTGAGAGGGCGGCGTCTTGACCTCTTGACCAACGAGCCATATTTTTCTACACCACGTTATTTTATTATAGATGTTTTAAGAATGCAAGTGTTTTTGACTCAATAATTTTATTTATTTTTGCAGTTATTATACTTTTTGCATAAATATAGGAAATTTCACAAAAATCTCTTGCATTCTAAAAAATGCGGTGTTATACTTTGATATAGTAATAAGGTAGTTAGTTAGAGAGTGGGCCACAAAGTCCACTCTTTATTATTGCATATGCAATAATAAAGAGTGATATATGCGCAGCTCGCAGCAAGGTAATTGGTCGCAAGCGACCCTGCTCGCGCGCAGCGAACGTGCGTTGCACATTCTTAATTATTGCTGTATCAGAAAGGAAGGAATTCATGTCTAAAGGAAAAGATTATGAAACTCAGGCAGAGGAATTACTGCTTCCAATCGTAGAACGCTTTGGCGTGGAAATTTATGATGTGGAGTATGTAAAAGAGGGAACAGAATGGTATTTGCGTGCCTATATTGATAAAGAGGGCGGCGTCAATATTATGGATTGCGAGAATGTCAGCAGAGCATTTTCAGATGTTCTTGATGAAAACGACTTTATAAAAGATGCTTATATTTTGGAGGTTAGTAGTCCGGGACTTGGAAGAACACTGAAAAAAGACAGACATCTTTCAAAAAGTATAGGTCAGGAGGTTGAAATCAAAACCTACAAGCCTATCAATAAATGCAAGGAATTTGCAGGCGTTTTGGAATCCTTTGATGAAAACGAAATCATCATCAGCGAAAACGGAACGAAGAAACAGTTTAACAGAGCAGATATTGCAATTATCCGCTTGGCTTTAGATTTTTAACAGTACAAAAAAAGGAGAAAAGAAAATGAACAAAGAATTAATGGAAGCATTAAACATTTTAGAAAAGGAAAAAGGTATCAGCAAAGATACATTATTTGATGCCATTGAAAATTCTTTAATGACAGCTTGTAAAAATCACTTTGACAACAGAGTAGAAAACATCACAGTAGAAATCAACAGAGAAACATGTGATTTCCATTGCTATGCTAAAAAATTGGTTGTAGAAGAGGTAGTAGATGATTTGACAGAAATTACCTTGGAAGATGCCAAGAAGGTTTCTAAAAAAGCAAAAATGGGTGATGAAATCAATGTAGAAATTAAAT
>CAZMND010000069.1:0-10441 GCA_964567585.1 uncultured Lachnospiraceae bacterium | reverse complement strand
GAATGCTAAGAACGTGATTACACAGAAAATCAGAGAAGAAGAAAGAAGTGTTGTTTACAATCAGTACTACGAAAAAGAAAAAGATGTAGTAACAGGTATCGTACAAAGATATACAGGAAACAACATCAGCGTAAACTTAGGAAAAGCGGATGCAATCTTAAATGAAACAGAAGTACCTAAGGGTGAAGTATATAAGCCAACAGAAAGAATTAAAGTTTATATTCTTGAAGTTAAGAGTACACCAAGAGGACCGAGAATTTTGGTAAGCCGTACACATCCTGAACTTGTGAAGAGATTGTTTGAAGCAGAAGTTACTGAAATTCAGGATGGTACAGTTGAAATTATGAGCATTGCCCGTGAAGCAGGTAGCAGAACAAAACTTGCGGTATATTCAAATGATCCGGATGTAGATGCAGTAGGTTCATGTGTTGGTAAAAACGGTGAACGTGTAAATTCAATTGTTCAAGAATTACGCGGTGAAAAAATTGATATCGTAAACTGGGATGAAAACCCTGGTAACTTAATTCAGAATGCATTGTCACCTGCCAAAATCGTAGCAGTTTTTGCGGATCCTGATGAAAAGACAGCGAAAGTTGTTGTTCCGGATTCACAGTTGTCACTTGCTATCGGTAAAGAAGGTCAGAATGCACGTCTTGCAGCAAGACTTACAGGATACAAGATTGATATCAAATCAGAAACTCAGGCTAAAGACACGCCTGGCTTTAGATATGAAGATTATATGGATGATGAAGATGATTCATATGAAGATTATGAAGGATATGAAGAAGAGTAGGTAGTATGAATAAAAAAATTCCGTTAAGACAATGTGTCGGTTGTAATGAAATGAAAAGTAAGAAGGAAATGCTTCGTGTTTTAAAAACAACCGAAGAAGAAGTAATTCTCGATACAACAGGTAAAATGAACGGCAGAGGCGCATACTTATGTAAAAATGCCGAATGCTTGAAAAAAGCCATGAAACATAAAGGACTTGAACGTTCTTTGAAAATGGAGATTGAAAAAAGTGTATACGAGAGATTAGAAAAGGAGTTTTTAAACATTGAATCAGAATAATATTTACGCAATGATCGGTCTGGCTATGAAGGCCGGAGCAGTCGTAAGTGGTGAGGTTGCTTGCGAAAGTGCGGTAAAAAGCATGAAAGCACATCTGGTATTAGTTCCAACGGATGCGTCTTTTAATACGAAAAAGTTATTTTCAAATAAAACCACTTTTTATGGTATTCCTTATGTCGAGTTTGGCACAAAGGATGAGTTGGGGCACGCTATCGGAAAGGATATGAGATCTTCGGTAGCCATTACAGATGAGGGCTTTGCAAAAGCAATCAGAACAAAAATAGAAAAGATTCAGAAGGTTAGTACGGAGGAAAATTAATGGATAAAGTCAGAGTATGTGATTTAGCTAAAAAGTATGGAATTCCCAGCAAGGAATTAATTGCTTTTTTGAATGATAATAATTACGATGTCAAGGCAGCTCAGAGTTCGGTTGAAGAGAATGCTATTAAATTGGCAGATGCACATTATATGAAAACAGAAGAAAAACAGGCGACTGTAAAAGAGGAAGCACCTGTTAAAGAAGAAAAGAAAGAAGAAAAGCCTGCAACAGCACCTGCACAGGAGGGCGCTGAAGCAGTTCCGAAAAAGAAGAAAAAAATTATTATTGTAAGTAATTCCCAGAATAGTAAAATGTCCGGAGACAGACGCAATATGCAAAACGGCGGACAACGTCCGAATCAGGGTAATAATCGTCCTGCAAATGCACAGAATAATAAGGTGCAGCCGACAAATGCGTACAGACCGCTTATTAAACCTTTGACACCGGCATCACCAACACCGGAAGTGAATATGGTAAAACCGGGATACCGTTCAAATGGTGAAAAAATGCAGTCTGCACGTGAAGAAAAGGTTATGCCGACAAATGCACCACAGAGCGGCGAAAAGAAACCTTTTACAGGAGAACGCGGTGGCGTGCGTCCTGAAAGAGGTGACAGACCACAGAACCCATCAAGAGAAGGCCGTTTTGATAACAGAGGCGATAACAGAGGCGACAACCGTCAGGACAGAGGTAACCGTTTTAATAACAACGGTCCAAGCAGAAATGGTCAGGGAAAACCAAACGGTTCATTCGGACCGGGCAAAGGTTTTGACAAAGATAAAGATGACAGACCACAGAGAAATGGTCAGGGCCAGGGATTCAAGAAACAGGGTTCTTCTTTTGCCTCAGAAGCTCCTATGACAGATGAAAAGAAACATAGCAGAGATGAAGAAAAGAGAAGACAGGGTCAGGAAAAAGATAACAGAAAGAGCAAAAAGGATCATCTTTACGAAGATGAAGAAGCTAATTTAAAGAAAACGGGCAGATTTATTAAGCCTGAAAAGAAAGTGGAAGTTGTAGAAGAAACCATTAAGGTTATTACACTTCCGGAAACCTTAACTATCAAAGAATTAGCGGATAAAATGAAAATGCAGCCTTCCGTTATTATTAAAAAACTCTTTATGCAGGGCAAAATCGTAACTGTAAACACAGATATTTCTTATGAAGAAGCTGAAAATATTGCAATTGATTATGAAATCATCTGTGAAAAAGAAGTAAAGGTTGACGTTATCGAAGAATTATTGAAAGAAGATGACGAAAACGAAAAAGATTTGAAGGCAAGACCACCGGTAGTTTGTGTAATGGGTCACGTTGACCACGGTAAAACATCACTTCTCGATGCAATCCGTAAAACAAACGTTACAGACAGAGAAGCCGGCGGTATTACACAGCACATCGGTGCTTATACGGTTAGTATCAATGGTGAAAAGATTACGTTCCTTGATACACCGGGTCACGAAGCATTTACAGCAATGCGTATGCGTGGTGCAAATTCTACAGATATTGCAATTTTGGTTGTTGCGGCAGACGATGGTGTAATGCCACAGACAGTAGAAGCTATCAATCATGCAAAAGCAGCCGGAGTTGAAATCATTGTTGCAGTAAACAAAATTGATAAACCGGCAGCAAATATCGAACGTGTTAAACAGGAAATGACAGAATATGAATTGATTCCTGTAGACTGGGGCGGATCTACTGAATTCGTACCGGTATCTGCAAAAACTGGTGACGGAATCGATACTCTTCTTGAAACAGTAATTTTGACTTCTGAAATTTTGGAATTAAAAGCAAATCCAAACAGAAATGCAAGAGGTCTTGTGGTAGAAGCAGAACTTGATAAGGGGCGCGGACCTGTAGCTACTGTGTTGGTACAGAAGGGTACCTTACATGTAGGTGACTTTATTTCTGCAGGCGCAGCTCACGGTAAAGTGCGTGCGATGATTGATGATAAGGGCAGAAGATTAAAAGAAGCAGGCCCATCTACACCGGTTGAAATCCTTGGTCTCAACAGTGTACCAAGCGCAGGCGAAGTATTTATTGCTCATAACAGTGACAAGGATGCAAAAATCTTTGCGGAAACATACACAGCTCAGAATAAGGAAAAAATGCTGGAAGAAACAAAACAGAAAATGTCTCTGGATGATTTGTTCACACAGATTCAGGCAGGTAATTTGAAAGAACTTAACTTAATTATCAAAGCCGATGTTCAGGGTAGTGTGGAAGCCGTAAAACAGAGTTTACTGAAACTTTCCAACGAGGAAGTTGTTGTTAAGTGTATCCATGGCGGCGTAGGTGCTATTAATGAATCCGACGTTTCACTTGCAAGTGCTTCCAATGCTATTATTATCGGTTTCAACGTTCGTCCTGATGCAACTGCTAAGACAATTGCAGAGAGAGAAGGCGTTGACGTTAGATTATATCGTGTAATTTATCAGGCAATCGAAGATGTGGAAGCAGCAATGAAGGGTATGTTAGACCCTGTATTTGAAGAAAAAGTAATCGGTCACGCAGAAGTAAGACAGATTTTCAAAGCTTCAGCAGTTGGTAATATCGCAGGTTCTTACGTACTTGACGGTATGTTCCAGAGAGGTTGTAAAGTCAGAATTTCCCGTGAAGGAAAACAGATCTTTGAAGGTGAGTTAGCATCACTTAAGAGATTTAAAGATGACGTAAAAGAAGTAAAAGCAGGCTATGAATGTGGTTTAGTATTTGATGGCTTTGACCAGATGCAGGAATTTGATGTTGTAGAAGCCTATATTATGGTTGAAGTTCCTCGCTAAACATTAAAGGATTGAAATATGAGAAAAAACAGCGTTAAGAACACCAGAGTGAATGGTGAAGTTATGCGCGTGTTGGCGGATATCATTCGTGGGGACATTAAGGACCCGCGAATCGGTATGCTGACAAGCGTGGTAAATGTAGAAGTTGCACCGGATTTAAAGACCTGTAAGGCGTGGATTAGTGTACTGGGTGATGACCAGGCGGTTCAGGACACATTAGAAGGCTTAAATAGTGCAAAGAGCTATATTCGAAGAGAATTAGCAAGAAGAATTAATTTAAGAAACACACCGGAGATTACTTTTGTTATGGACCAGTCCATTGCATACGGTGTAAAAATGTCAAAGCTTATTGATGATGTAAATGAAACAAATACTTCTAAGGCAGAAGAAGAGGAAGCATAAAATGTTTGATTTGTTAGATGTTTTAAAGGATGCAAATTCTATCGGTATCAGTGGACACATTCGACCGGACGGTGACTGTGTCGGCTCTACTATGGCTATGTATATGTATTTGACGAAAATGTTTCAGGAAAAGAGAATTGATATTTTCTTAGAACCGATTCCTGAGGCGTATTCCTGTATAAAAAGACTGGATGAAGTGCGCACGGATTTTATAACAGATGTGGATTGCTATGATGCATTTATTGTTATTGACTGTGATTATACAAGAATCGGGCAGGCACAGCCATTTTATGAAAATGCAAAACTTAAAATCAATGTAGACCATCATATCAGTAACCCCGGATGTGGTGATATTAATTATATTGTTCCATCGGCAAGCTCGGCCAGTGAGTTGGTGTTTGATTTGATAGGGGAAGCAGGTCTGGATGAGGATATTGCGCTTTCGATTTATCTTGGAATTATCCATGACTCGGGCGTATTCCAGTATTCCAATACCTCGCCGAAAACTCTTGAAACAGCGGCAAAATTAATTCCTTTTGGATTTGATTTTTCAAAGATTATAGAAGAAACATTTTATCAAAAGACATATATGCAAAATTTGCTTTTAGGAAGAGCTGTGAATAAAAGTAAGCTTATTTTGGACGGACACGGTATTTACAGTGTTGTCTCTAAGGAAATGATGCAGGAATTCAATGCAAAGAGCAGTGATTTGGATGGCATCGTAAACCAGCTTCGTAATACAAAGGGTGTGGATTGCGCAATTTTTATGTACGAACTGGAAGAGGGGGGCTACAAAATAAGTATGCGTTCCAATGAAAAAGTAAATGTTTCTGCTATTGCCAAAAACTTTGGCGGTGGTGGACATATAAAGGCCGCAGGGGTAACAATGGATGGCACGGTGGAAGAAATTGTGTCAAAACTTTCAGACTTGATAGAAGAACAGTTAAAACTCCCGAGGCTATAAGCTTTGGGAGTTTTTTGAAAGGAAAATAGTACGAAAAAGTTATGATTAACGGAATCATTAATGTATATAAAGAAAAAAGTTTTACATCCCATGATGTAGTGGCAAAGCTTCGCGGTATTGTGAAGCAAAAAAAGATTGGTCATACGGGAACGTTAGACCCGGACGCGACAGGGGTTTTGCCGGTTTGTCTTGGAAATGCCACAAAACTATGTGATATGTTGACAGATAAGAGCAAAGAGTATGTTGCTACAATGCGTCTGGGATTTTGCACAGACACGCAGGATATTTCTGGAGAAGTCCTAGATGTAAAAGAAGTTTGTGTGACAGAAGACGAGGTGAAAGAGGCAGTATTTGGCTTTGTCGGGAAATATGAACAGATACCGCCTATGTATTCGGCACTTAAAGTAAACGGCAAAAAACTTTATGAACTGGCAAGAGAAGGTATCGAGATAGAACGTAAAGCCAGAAGTATTGAGATTTTCGAAATAGAAATAATGGATATTACTTTACCGGATATAACAATGAGAGTACATTGTTCCAAGGGCACTTACATCAGAACACTTTGCCATGATATTGGTTTGAAACTGGGATGTTTCGGGACAATGGTGAATTTGAAGAGAACCAAGGTTGCGAACTTTTGCCTTAACAATGCGTACAAGCTTTCTGAGATAGAAGCCATTGTAAAAGAAGATAAATTGAGTGACATTTTGACCAAAACAGAAGATATGTTTGAACTTACATCTGTTAGAGTGGCACCACCCTTTGAAAAACTATTGTTTAACGGAAATCCCATCTATTTAAATCAGATTGTGGAAAGGATTCGTATTGGCAATCAGGAGCAGGTTAAGGTTTATGCAAAAGACAAGTTCTGCGCCATATACGAATGTGATGAATCAAAAAATATATTAAAACCTGTAAAAATGTTTTTGGAGTAACTATGCAGATAATTACAAGTTTAGATGAAATGAGGCTTTCGCATCCATCTGCGGTGGCAATCGGTAAATTTGACGGAATTCATTTGGGACACAGACAATTGCTGGGCGAAATTATTGCTAAAAAGCAGGAAGGAATGAAAGCGGTAGTATTTACCTTTAATCCATCTCCGGCGGTTCTCTTTTCTAAGGTAAGAGAAAAAGAACTGACCTCCATAGAGGAAAAGAGAAACCTTTTTGAAGATATGGGAGTGGATGTTTTGGTAGAATTTCCTTTGACTTATGAAACGGCTGCCACGCCCAAAGAAGCTTTTGTGGAAGAAATACTGGTTCGCAGATTGAATGCAAAATTCATTGCGGCGGGGACAGATTTGTCATTTGGAAAAAATGGCGAGGGAAACAGTGCGTTTTTAATAGAAGAAAGTCCTAAATTTGACTTTGAGGTGAAAATTATTGATAAAATATCCTATAAGGGAGAAATTATCAGTTCTACACTGGTGAGAAAGGCAATTACAGAAGGCGATGTTAAAAAAGCCCGCTTTATGCTGGGGGGGCCGTATTTTGTACAGGGAATTGTACAAAAAGGAAATCAGATTGGCAGAACCATAGGTTTTCCGACTGTAAATATTGCGCCGCAGGAAGAAAAATTGTTGCCACCAAACGGTGTGTATAAAACGGAAGTTATTGTAGATGACCGTATTTTTGAGGCTATAACTAATGTGGGGTGCAAACCTACGGTGTCAAACGATGACCGGATTTTCATCGAGTCTTATTTATACAGCTTTACAGAAAATATTTATGGTAAAAAAATAGAAGTCCATTTCCTTGAGTTTATGAGGAAAGAACAAAAATTTGAAAATATTGTGGAACTGAAAAAGCAACTGCAAAAGGATATGCAGTTGGGGCAAAAGATAAATGCAGAGGTTTAGAGTATGAATGTGGGTACAATGTTAATTACTTTGGCAGGAGGTTTGGGACTTTTTTTATATGGTATGAGCGTTATGAGCGATGCCATTGAAAAAGTTGCCGGAGCGAAACTGAGAAGTATTTTGGAATTTTTTACAAAAAATAAGTTTATGGGAATGATTGTAGGTATTATCTTTACGGGTATTGTACAGTCTTCTTCGGCCTGTACGGTTATGGTTGTAAGTTTTGTAAACTCGGGGCTTATGAATCTGTATCAGGCGGCAGGAGTTATTTTTGGTGCCAACATCGGTACAACGGTAACATCTCAGCTTGTTTCGTTTAATTTGTCGGAATATGCACCTGTCTTTCTGCTTGTGGGTGTTATTGCCGTGCTTTTTGGCGGTAAAAATCCGAAAGTTGCTAAATTTGGTGAAATTATTGTAGGTTTCGGTATTTTATTTATGGGTCTTAGCAATATGAGCAGTGCTATGTCGGATATGAAGGATATGCCGGAAATCATTGATTTGCTTGGTTCCCTTAAGAGTCCGATTCTGGCACTTTTAGTGGGGTTTGTACTGACCTTTATTATCCAGAGTTCTTCAGTAACGGTAAGTATTGTGTTGTTGATGGCAAATCAGGGACTTTTGGATATTCATATTTGTCTTTTCATTATTTTGGGTTGTAACATTGGTTCCTGTGGTTCTGCACTAATTGCCTCTCTCGCAGGTAAAAAGGATGCAAAACGTGCCGCTATGATTCATTTATTGTTCAACATCATTGGTTCGCTTATTATTTATGTGATTTTACAGTTTGCTATGGACCCTATCGTAAGTATGATTCAGTCTATTTCAGCAGATAATGGAAGATTTGTGGCAAATGCACATACACTTATCAAGGTGTTCCAGGTAATTGTTTTGTTACCATTCTCTGGGCTTATTGTAAAACTTACGTATTTATTTGTTCCGGGAAAAGAAGCAAAAGTAGGATACAGAGATACCTTCTCGCTTAATTATATTGGTGATAAAGCCGTTTATAATCCGGCTACAGCGGTGTTTGATGCCATGAAAGAAATTGAACGAATGGGTGAGTTGGCTGAAGAAAACTTAACACGTTCCATGAATGCGCTTATTACTCTGGATGAGGACACAATTAAAGAAGTATACGAGGTGGAAGAAAATATTAATTTCTTAAACCATGCAATCACGGATTATTTGGTGAAAATAAACCAGTCCACCTTGCCGATTAAAGATCTTGAAGGCTTTGGATATATGTTCCATGTGGTGAATGATATTGAAAGAATCGGTGATCACGCAGAGAATATTGCAGATTGTGCTGTGCAGAGAAGAGAAAAAGATATTAAATTTAGTAAAGAGGCCCAAAAAGAACTTGGGGATATGCTGGAAATGGTTACCAAAATTGTCAGGGAATCTATTGAGACCTTCCACCATAAAGAAGATGAACATGTCAGAATGATCAATGTATTGGAAAACGAAATTGATGAAAAAGAGCGTGAACTCCAGCAGAAACACATTGACAGATTAACTCAGAATGCATGTACACCGGAAGCGGGAATGATATTCTCGGATGTTGTATCGGGCTTGGAAAGAGTTGCCGATCATGCAACAAATATTACACATAGCATTGCAAATATTGAAGAGTAGTGCTATAATCACTTCGTAACATTTGTAACAAAATTGTAACAATTAAGTGGAGGTATTATGAAATATACAAAAGTGTGTGTGGCACTTTCGTTGGGAATGGGGTTGTTGTTATTGAATCCAATGGAAGCACATGCGAGCGGTACAGTGAAAAGTATTTTGATGGAAAATGCAGGAGCGGGGGCTATGCTACAGGGTTCTCTTACATATGAGGATTATATCGGATACTTTTGGGGATACACAAATTTAGGAATTGCGAACGTGGATAATAATTTAAATATTAGAAAAGAACCGGATGCGTCAGCTAAATTAGTAGGAAAGCTTCCGAAAAATGCGGCTTGTGAAATTCTGGATGAAGAGAATGGTTGGGCACATATTGTTTCCGGTGAAGTAGAAGGGTATGTATCGAGCGAATACTTACTTACCGGTATGGATGCGGTTTCCCTTGCAAGAGAGCTTGTGCAGAACAAAGCAAAGGTAACTTGTGATTCTTTGAAGGTTCGTGAAGAAGCAGGTCTTGAATCTGAAGTAATTATGACGGTTGCCAAAGGGGAGAGACTGGATGTAATCGAAGAATTAGAAGATTGGGTTAAAGTTGATTTAGACGGTCAGGAACTGTATGTTTCAAGCGAATATGTGGAAATTTCAGAGGAACTGGATACAGCACTTACCATTACAGAAGTTTTATATGGCGAAGGAGTTTCCGATGTCAGAGTAGAACTTTGTGAATATGCAAAACAGTTTGTGGGTAATCCTTATGTGTGGGGTGGAACCAGCCTTACAAAGGGAGCGGACTGTTCCGGTTTTGTACTTGCCGTATTTAAAGAATTTGGTGTTGATTTGCCTCATTATTCAGTATCCCAGTCACAAAAGGGTACAAAGATTGATATTGATGAAGTGTTGCCGGGAGATTTGATTTTCTATAGTAATGGTAGCAGAATCGATCATGTGGCTATTTACATTGGTAATGGACAGGTAATTCACGCAAGTAGTCCTAAGACCGGTATTAAAATCAGTAAATATAATTACAGAACTCCTGTAAAAGCTACAAGAATTTTAGTTGACTAAGTACATTTTATATGTTATTATTTCAAAGTATGGTTTTAGCCAATATTCAGTAAAGGGACACTCCAACCCTATACTTAGTATCAGGCGGTCATAAATAATTATTAAATTATTTAAATTATTAGGGAGGATTTGAAAATGATTTCAAAGGAAAAGAAAACAGCCATCATTAAAGAATATGCAAGATGCGAAGGCGACACAGGTTCACCGGAAGTACAGATTGCAGTTTTAACAGCAAGAATTCAGGAATTAACTGAACACTTAAAAACTCACAAAAAAGATCATCACTCAAGACGTGGTCTTCTTAAAATGGTTGGTCAGAGAAGAGGTTTACTTGCTTACTT
>CAZMND010000068.1:0-11743 GCA_964567585.1 uncultured Lachnospiraceae bacterium | reverse complement strand
GGTCCGATACCTGCGATAACTGCAAGACCTGCACCAATTGCAGAGCAACCTAAAATAAAATTCTGATCAAACATAAATAAATCCTCCTTGAGATAAATTAAAATAATTTTTAAGCTTCGTCACCGATAGCGTTAGAAATATATGTCATAGTCAACATACAGAACACGTAAGTCTGAATTGCTCCGGAGAACACGTCAAAGTATATGTGCAATGCTGCCGGCCAAATAAGTGCAAAGTACTTAAGAAGACCATACACCAATGCCATCATAACCGTACCTGACAATACATTTGCAAACAAACGAAGTGATAAGGAAATTGGAATTGCAATTTCACTTATAATATTGATTGGCAACCAAATCGGTAGCCACGGTGGTAATGGTGAACACATATCAACCCACAACGATTTCGGTTTGTTGTGCTTGAATTTGTTAAACCATATAAGCGTAAAGGTGATGATACCTAACGGTAGTGTCACACCATAGTCGGCTGTTGGGGGCCTAAGTCCCAATAACCCGGAAATGTTACTGATAAATATGAACATAAATATCGTGCCGATATAATTCCGGAACTTGGGGGCATTTTTACCCATGGAATTGTTAATAATGCCATCTAAAAATTCTACCAGCATTTCCACAACGTTTTGAAATTTTCCCGGTACTTCCGTAGCTTTCTTCGCCACATTCCCTGCAACGCATGAAAAGATGATAATCAGCAGCATAACGATTAAGACGCTTACATGAGTGGTAGTAATCCAGACCGTCTGTCCAAACAGTTCATAGGAAAAAATACCGTGAATCATAAAGTCGATATTATCGCTGGCCGCCACTAAAAATCCCTGGCCCATACATTCACCTCCTTATTTTATTTATTGTTTTTATTTCTTATTTTGCCAGTCACTTTGTGTATAAAGGGTTGCATATATGCACCAGCCTTCACACCCATCAGCCCCAAAAAGGCAGCCAGTGGATTGGCAAAATCCGTTATCATTAGTACAACTAAAAATATGATGAGCACAAAATATCTGACCAAATTTTGAGTCACCATATGCTTCTTGGCTCCACCCTCGTCCAAATCAAGTGCTTTGTCCAAAGAAATACCGAGGTGTAATATGGTAAGAATCGCCGCCACAATCCCAAGCCATAAACCGATACTGTAGCCCGCTTTGTCTTTCACAAACCATACGACACTCACCTGGCATAATACACCGAAAAGAATGCATCCTGCCCACATTTCCATAAGAGTTATGTTATTTTGTATTCTTTCCTTTATCACGATTCCTAACATCACCCTTCATAGAAGATATTTTCTTTGCCAGCGAATACACATTGCGGAATCCCGCTATCGCACCGACAAAAAACAAAATCACCATCCAATATGATGTACCCGCTTTTTTATCAATAAATATCCCGATAAAAGAACACATAAAAATCGGCACCAGCATATAAATGGTAAACTGGGTCAAGGTTGTTAAGGACTGAATAACGTTATTTGACATTTTCATAATCCCACACTTTCCTTTCTGCATCGCATACTACACCCACGATATTACAATTATATTATTTTTTTGCTCTAATGTCTACGGAAATTATGTGAAAAAATAATAATTCCATACACTTTTTTCAATTTGTATTGTGAAAATTTCCCAATATTTTCTTTTGGCGCAAAAACAGCTCCCGATTGACTTTTTCCGCCCTGTCCGTTACTATCAAATCATAGAAATTCATATGGATTGCATCAGGATTATTTTCCTTTTTGCACCTTGGAAGGAGGCCGCTATGAAAGTTCCCGTATTGTACCGAAAGAGATTGATTCCCGACGAATGCATTTTACTGAAGGATGATATTATTATATCCTGTGATGAAAATGTCATTCTGACAAAGTGGAATACTCTGAAACCCAAAAAGGATTTGCACCACGGCTATTCCTGCTATCTATTAAACGAAGGAATCAAAGTCAGTAAGTTTTACCGCGAAGACAATTCTTTGATTTACTGGTATTGTGATATCGTGGACTACAAATTCAACGAAGAAAAAAGCGAACTTGTAGCAACAGATTTGCTCGCAGATGTGCTGATTTATCCTGACGGTTTTGTGAAGGTTTTGGATTTGGACGAACTCGCTGATGCCTGCAAAATGGGAATGATTTCCGGCGAATTATTGCAGGAATCCCTGCGCACGACGAACAAACTATTGGAAACCATTTATCAGGGTGAATTCGGAAAATATATGAAATATATTGATGATGTAGAATAACCCCCTCTTACCTATGACATAAAAAAAGTGTATGTTTTTCAAACTTTCACAACTCGTTGTTTTGTTTGAAAAACATACACTTTTTTTAATTTTTAATAGAATATATGATTACCAATCTGTATTCCGGTAAGTCCCGGAATCGGTGTTCTGAAATACACGCATTTTCCTACATTGGAGTAGCCACTCATCGCTTCATCTGCCGCGCGGTAACAATCCGGATATCTTGCGGCTCTGTCTTCCGCCAGTGCCAGTGCCAGACTATTCTTCGTGGAAGTCACCGGAGCAAACTGTCCCGGTGCATAAATAACGCCTACCACTGTATTCGGGAATCTTTCACTTAACACTCGGTTAATTACAACCGAACCTACCGCAACTTTTCCTTCATAGGATTCGCCTCTCGCCTCACAATAAATCAGGTTTGCAAGAAGTTTTCTGTCCCCTGCTTCAAAAGTCACCTGGGAAATATCTCTCCACGCAGAATTTGCAGCAAGATTTGACTGGGCTTTTTCTGCCTCCAACTGTTTTTGCAAGGCTTCAATATCCGCATTTTGCTGTGCAAGTTCCTCCTGATATGCTTCAATGCTGTCTTCCAGCTCCTCAATTTCATTTGCGTACTGAGCAATTACCGAAGCTGTTTCTTCCACCAGACCGTTTACTCTGCTCTGTTCCCGCACAGCCTCAGCCTTCAGTCTGGCAAGGTCTGCCATTTCCAACTTGAGTTCTTCTTCTTTTTCTTCAATTAACGCAACCATTCCTTTGTACTGTTCAAGCATTCCCCTGTCATAGGCAGTAATGCTGTTGATGTAGGTTGCACAGTTAATCAGTTCGCTAAAACTTTGAGCCGAAAATAACATATCCCAAAAAGTCATAGAACTGCTTTCGTACATAAACTGGATTCGCTTTTTCATAGCAAAATCCTGATCATCTCTTTGATTTTCCGCCTCTTCAAGTTCCGCTCTGGTCGTATCGATTTCCTGCTCTTTTACAGTGATATTCCCTTCAATAACCGTCAGATTCTCGCTTACAGCCGTCAACTCTTTATTCAATGCATCCAGTGTCCCCTTCAGTGTGGTCTGTTCACTGATTAAGGAATTCTGCTTATCTTCAGCGTCTTTAATATCCTGTTTTGTTTCATCTCGCTCCTGCTGCGCCTGATCCAGTTTTTCCTGAGTGGACAACGCATACGCATACCCCGTCCACGAAAAACTCATAACAACCGTCAGAAAAAGAACAAACAATATCTTTCCGGGATTTTTCTTCATTCCATACCTCACAAATTACATATCCAACTCAATTTTTCTTCCTGTGGACTGATACTGATAGTATCTGACGCCCGCCGAATCCAACATACGTTTTGATGCAATATTCATCGGTGTTCCCGCATATTTATCGCTCTCATATACCACGCAGGTAATACCTGCCTGAATGATTGCTTTTGCACATTCGTTACACGGAAACAACGATACGTAAATTTTTGCGCCATCGAGGCTTCCGCCCCTGTAATTTAAAATTGCATTCAGTTCACTGTGTGTTACAAATGCATATTTGGTTTCCAAAGCATCCCCTTCTCTCGCCCAAGGAAATTCATCATCCGAGCACCCCTTCGGAAAACCATTATATCCCATAGACAAAATCTTGTTATCAGAACTTACGATACACGCACCAACCTGTGTGTTCGGGTCTTTTGAGCGCATACCCGAAAGTTTGGATATTCCCATAAAATACTCGTCCCATGAAATATAATTTAATCTTTTGTCATTCTCCATAACCTAACCCTCAATTTTGTTAATTCTCCTGATGTGTCTTTCATCATTAGAAAAATCCGTATTCAAAAACGTGTCCACAATTTCAATTGCAAGATTCGTACCAACGATTCCAGCGCCCATGGCAAGCATATTTGCATTGTTGTGAAGCCTTGTCATTTTTGCCGATAAAGTGTCCGCGCAAAGCGCACATCTTACACCCGGAATTTTGTTGGCACTGATAGAAATACCGATACCGGTTGTACAGATTACAATGCCCTTTTCACATTCCCCGTTTGCTACCGCCATAGCTGCAGCACGTCCAAATTCCGGATAATCGCAGGAACTTTTGTCAAGACAACCAAAGTCCTTATATGCTATATTTTTTTCTTCCAAATAGCGGATTACCTCCATTTTTAAATCATATCCGCCGTGGTCTGAACCTAATGCTATCATTAATTTTTCCTCCAAATTTCTTTCTAAATATATTCTATATGATGTCCCGCCGCTTTTAAAAGACGGTTCATTATAGCCTGTCCGATACCGCTTTCCTCAAAGGATTCCGAATAGATTACTTCCACATCTTCATCATCAAACTCCCTTAAGATACGGTACAATTCCCTTGCAATCGCCGCCTCATCATCGCGATTGCCGGCATTCTTTATAACATCCGCCCTGTACATGGAAAAATTCTCCGTCGTAGCAATGACACCGGTCTTTTTCCCATACGACATAGCTTCTTCTGTCAGTTCATTAATTCTCTTAACGACTTCTTTTCCCTCGCCCGAAATAATTGTAAGCATCCCCTTTGGAGCATAATGCCTGTATTTCATCCCGGGAGCCTTGGGCTTTGCACCTTCTTCTTGGTGCATCATCGTTCTATCTTCATCGACCTCATCCAACACTTCCAAAAGCATTTCTCTTGTAATATAGCCGGGTCTTAAAATCATCGGTGCCTCGCCTGTCAAATCTACAATCGTAGACTCCAATCCAATAACAGCCTCACCGCCGTCGATCACCGCATCAATCCTTCCTGCCATATCCTCCATCACATACTTTGCCAGCGTCGGGCTTGGTTTTCCCGAAATATTGGCACTTGGTGCTGCCACATACCCACCGCTTTCACGTATGAACGAAAGAGCAATCGGATCCTTTGGCATTCTTACCGCCACCGTAGGAAGTCCACCCGTCGTCTCAAACGGCACCTTATCCGACTTCTCAAAAATCATCGTCAAAGGTCCCGGCCAAAATGCCTTCGCCAACGCCTTCGCTTCCTCCGGAATACACTTCACAAGCGATTCCAAATCCTCCATACAACAAATGTGTACAATCAAAGGATTGTCAGACGGACGTCCTTTTGCCGCATATATTTTTTTTGAAGATTCTTTATTTAAAGCATCCCCGCCAAGACCATATACAGTCTCTGTCGGAAAGGCTACCAAACCACCGTTTTTGATGATTTCACCGGCCTTACGCAATGCCTCATTATCCATTTTTTCCGGATTTATCGAAAATAATTTTGTGTCCATTCTATCACCAAATACCATTATAACACAGCATTTGTCCACAGAAAAGTTATTTTGCGTTCAAATACCGCATTATTCCCATATAAACAGCCCACGCCACCTTTTCCTGGTAGTAATCCGTCTCCAAAAGGCGGCATTCCGCATCATTGGACAAAAACCCGCATTCTACAATAACAGTGGGACAAGTGGTATTTTTTAAAAGATAGTAACTATCATTGGCTTTTTCTTTCCTATGATTTTCTTTATCAAGTGTGGTCACCATGCGTTCCTGTATACATTCTGCAAGTTTTTTACTCTCCTCGCTGCCCGAAAAATAAAAAGTCTGGGCCCCCTTAATACTTCCGTCAGAATAACTGTTTTGATGTATACTGACTGTCAATTCTGGAGCATTCTCCTCAATCAATCGAACCCTGTTACGCATATCTGCCACTTTTTTACTCGAATCCGTTTCCGAATAAAGACCAAAATCACCATCTCTTGTAAGTATCACTTCAATTCCTTCCATCTCCAGAAAAGTCTTCAGTTTCTCCGTTATTTTTAAGTTAATATCCTTTTCATAGCATCCGGTAGTTCCCACTTTTCCCGGGTCCATCCCGCCATGCCCCGCATCCAGTACAATACACTGTTTCTCTTCCCTAAAACTGCCGTCTGCTTTCCCCATCCACACATATTCAGCTTGAAGCGCGGCCACCTCTCTCGCCCACAAAACTATGGCAATGATTAAAACTACGCTCATTACAACCCGCATTATTCTATCACTTTTTTGCATAACAAACTTCCATTTGGCTTTTATACAGTGTATGAAAACCACTCCGCCTTATATGCAAAAAGCACGGAAAGGTATTCCCAATCCGTGCCCAAAGGCCAATCTATAAAAACGATTAAACGCATCTACTGATTCATATATTCGCCGATAACTTCCCAGACATCATTTGTTTCTAAGCCCAGTTTCCAGTGTGCCACACCGGCAATACCGTAACGGTTCATAACTGACAGTTTTTCTTTTAAAGACTCAGCATCTTCCATCCAAATTTCATAGGATGTACCGTCTACCGTATTTTCACCATAATACTGCGCCCATTCTTCATCCCAGACAACTTCAATACCGTGTTCTTTAACAAACTGCTTCTGGCTACTCATAGTAAGTGTTTTCACCGATACTTCTCCATCCGTCGTAGCCCAGCCTCTTGTATAAAACGGAACGCCATTGATTACTTTGGCTTCCTCAACACTTTCCAAAGTATCCACAATGCCCTGTTCCACAAAACCAAGGGATGCCACCGAACCTGCTATATCGCTGTTTCCGGCATGTTCATCGTAACCCATAATAACCACATAATCTACAAATCTTCCCTGCTCTTTTCTATTATAGAAGGCAGTGTATGCGGTAGGTACATAGTTGTCGACCGATACAATTAAATCATTGTCATGGCAGGCTACGGAAAGCTCACGTATAAACTGAATATAGTGATGTGCCGTTTCCGGTGAAACCTGTTCAAAATCCACATTGATTCCGTCAATATCAAATCGTTTGCAATCCGAAATCAAATTAGCAATTAAAGCATCTCTTTGAGATGTATTTTTCAACACTTCATACAGGTCACAATCCATATTGAAATTATCAATCACCGCCCAAACTTCGATTCCTTGATTGTGCGCATAGTTTACATAACTACTCGATGCATTACTCACATAACTACCGGTATTTCCATTTAAGAAAAACCACGTAGGTGAAATTACATTGATATTTGTTCCCGAAACAACCGACGAAATATTGTCGTTGGCTGCCTGACTAAACACCTGATGCCAGCCCATATTAATCCTGTAATCAAGTTCTCTTGCCGGATAATAAATTTCTTCCACGGTAGCTACCCTGTCTTCCACATAACTGTAGATATCATTCACATGTTTTTTAGGAACGTACCCAATATAGGCATCATCTGTTTTTACCTTATACCATGTATCCAGTTCTTCCAGAATTGTAACAGTTTCACCCTTTGCTACATCTGTCAGAATTTCGCTCTTAATACCGCCACGGTAACGCACCTGTGTATCCTTTTTGATGCTGCCAACCTTTTTCTCCGGCCATTCTTTATAAATCTGCATTCTGCTTGGCTGTGTAAATACCTCGTATTCCATTTCTGTAAATCTCTTTACATAATCTATGGCTACGTAACAGGTATCATTTTCATAGAGCATTACAGGATATTCCACGGTTTCTTCGCCATCTTCCGTCTTAATCACATTAGAGCCCTGTAAGGAACGATGACTTTTTTCTGTCGTTGTATATATAAGCAGAGCCTCATTCTCCACGCTGTTATCCAAATAAAATCTTCCGTTAAAATACGTATGAATTGTATTTAAATCCAAATAATATACTTCGTCACGGCAAATCGCCTTCTCCGCAATCATCTCATCTCCGAGTATAATTGCAACCTCATCTTCCTTGGTAAGATTAAAATACTCCTGTAGATTTGCCCGTTCATCCGAATAGGAATACTTTTTATAAATTGTCGGAAATGCAAGAAATGCCAACACAAGTAATATGAGGACGACTGTAATTAGTATAGGTAATTTTTTCTTCATTTGTCTAACTCCTTTCAATCGCCCTCATTATAACAAACATTTACCGCCTCGTCATTATTTTCTTTTGATATGGAATATATTTCTGCCAAAGGGGGCTTCCTATAATCGTGGCAACTTCCATATCCGCTTTAACATGGCTTTTGTTAACAATCTTTTACTTTGTCGAATCGTATTTCTACCAAAGCACCATATTTATCCACCACATAATCCGGCATATACACCGCCGTCTCTTCCATGCAAATTTGCGCAATCGTCTCCGGCGCTGCAGCCTCATCATTGATATACAGCGTGGCACCTTCATTGGCTGCTTTGGACAATTCATCAATCAATAAAAGTTTATCAAAGTAATTGATAAAAATCCCTCCTTTTGTCCGTTACCATAGGTTGCCAAAAGGTTCCTTTCTTTATTCGTGATATATTAAAACACCATGGTAACGCCACTATGTTTTCTAAAACGAACGATAAAATTTGACAGATACTCCGGATTGCACAAAAACCTATAAATACGCAATAACTTACCTAATTAAAATGAATTATAATGTAAAAAAATTTGGAAAACTATTCTTGCGACCAAGCACATAAGCTTGCAAGACCTTCTCATACTATATATGAGAGTTGGACTGAAACCAAAGTTTCAATAAAAATGTATTTTGATTTGTTAAGTGAAATGATTCACATATGCCTCCTTCCGGTGCCGATTACCCAGAAGTATCTTAATGAGCATTATAACAGATTATAAGTTTTATTCAATGAAATGATTCTAATAAATTTATTAAATTTTCTTAAACAATTTGAGGCAGTATTGACTTCAAAAGCCTGATTCGATAATATACAGATATTATCATTAATGTGTATCACAACAATCAGACTTCGTGCTATTATAATAGTAAGGACGTGATAGAATGAAAATAGAAAAAGTAAATGACCAGCAGATTCGCTGTACTCTGACAAAAGAGGATTTGGCAAAGCGCCAGTTGAAAATCAGCGAGCTGGCTTATGGTACAGAAAAAGCCAAAAGTTTATTTAAAGATATGATGGAGCAGGCATCTTTTGAATTCGGGTTTGAAGCAGAAGATATCCCTCTGATGATTGAAGTAATTCCAATGAGTTCCGAGTGTCTCGTACTCATTATTACCAAGGTGGAAAATCCCGAGGAACTGGATACGAGATTCTCCAAGTTTATGCCGCAAAACAGTAGTTCTACGGAAGAATTTGAAGAAATGATTTCCGAAATCGCAGAACACGACGATGAGGTTTTGGATTTATTCCGAAGAATTCAGGAAACACACTCATCGAAGGCAAAAGCAGAGGTTCCTAAGAAAACACTGGCTGCGGCCGACACCAAAGAGAATGGCGAAACACTCATCAATGTTTCGGTAATGTACACTTTCCCATCATTATCCACTCTCACAAAACTCGCCCGCATGTCGGAAAATCTGTTTGACGGATTAAATTCCCTCTATAAAGACAGTAAAAACAACCGGTACATTCTGGTTATTACCAATAATGAATGTAGCAAATCATCTTTTAATAAAATATGCAATATGTTGTCTGAATACGGCGAACTGATTAACGCTCCGGGCATGTCAGAAGTATTCCTTATGGAACACCACTCGCCGATTATTGTGAATAACGCATTACAAACTTTAGCACAGGTATAGTGTTATCAAAAGGAATGGCCTTATCGGTCATTCCTTTTTTATTCATTTTTCAAAAAAATTTTTCTTTTAACAAAACTTTAACAAAACTTGAAACATTTCTAAACAAATCCCCCCTAAACTACAGTTACAAAGTGCGAGGCACCAAATGAAACAAAAACAAATTTCAAAGAAAAAGGAGATAAAAAAATGGCAAAATCAAAACTCGTAAAAGCAAATGAAAAAATCGCAGAAGGTGTTGTTACAGGTTACAAAAAAATCGAAACCGGCGTTGTAGACGGTTACAAAAAAATCGAAACCGGCGTTGTCGGCGGTTACCAAAAAATCGAAGACAAATTCGTAGACCAGTTTTTAACAAAAGACGGCGAAACTGTGGAAGATGCCAAAAAGAGATTGAAAGAAGAACAGAATGCGCGCAAATAATTTTGCAAATACACATTACATGGAAAGAGGAAATATCGTGGAAAACAGTATGACATTCACATATAACTATTCTGCTTCTATTAATAAAGAAGTGGCGGAAATCAGAAAAAAATATATGCCTCGGGAAGAAAGCAAGTTGGACGAATTAAAACGCCTGGACAATGAAGTACAGACTGCCGGAACGACCCCTTCTTTAATCGTTGGGATTCTCAGTTCTCTCATTTTCGGCGTTGCAATGTGTATGGCCCTTAAGGTCATCGGAGGCGGCATAATACTCGGCATATTAATCGGTATCATCGGCACCGCCGGAATGATATCTGCATTTCCGGTTTACCGCTACTTTTCCAAAACAGCAAAAGCTGAATTAGCACCAAGAATCCTGTTACTCGCAGATGAGTTAAGCAAAGAAAACTAAATAGAAAGAGGTAATTTATTATGAACAAAAACGATCAGGAATTTTTAGTACAGAAAATCCGTACACAGTACACAGAAAAAGAAAACACACAGTTAGACGCATTAAAGGCCCTTGATAAGAAAGTAAAGAAACCGGCGAATGTATTCGCTTATACATTCGGCACCATCGGTGCTTTAGTATTGGGAAGTGGTATGAGCCTTGCAATGAACGTCATCGAATCGGGTACATACGCGTTCATCACTATCGGTGAAAATACAATGTTCCCCGGTATCATTACAGGTCTTGTGGGAATTGCAATGGTCTGTGTAAACTATCCGATTTATAAAAGCATCTTAGGCTCACGCCGTAAGAAATATGCAGACCAAATCATCGCTCTCAGTGACAAAATTATGAATACCGAAAGCAAATAACAACTTGCATACAAACACTATTTTTGAAGCAGATTTGTAAGAGGCTTACTTAAAAGCGGACGGAAAATTTTCACTGTCACTCCCACAAGCAAAGCCGAAATAATAGTTCCTTCTCTTGTACCATACAGCTTTCCTTCAAAGAAAATCAGCGAAAGTACAATAGATAAGACTACCCATAATATATCAAAAAGGATTTTCATATTTGCAAAATCCTTTTTGGTAACATCGGCCAAAGCCTTTACAAAGGCTTCTCCCGAATTCAAAATCACATCTGCAATGACCCCCAGCGTAATCCCAAATCCCAGAACCACAATCCCCGAAATTACCAGCAAAAGCTGAAATATATACTTGTCATTTGGAATGCCTCTTACAAGCCATAATCCGAAGTCCGTGAAATATCCAAACAAAACAGACAGCGGGATTTGCAAAAGCTGTACCGGTTGAAATTTTCGTCTCAACAAGACAATTTGCCCAAGAAGCAAAACACAATTGGAAATCGTAAGCCAAGTACCAAAACTAAAAAAAGTAAACTTTATGCTTACCACATTGGCAACCGATGAAATCGGGGATACTCCCAGTTCCCCATGCTTTGTCAGCGCTACACCCATCCCCATAAAAAACAGGCAAATTATAAATAATAAATATCTTTTAATCGTTTCTTTTTTTGTCATATCTTCTGTGCTTCCTTAATATTATCTCCGCCAATTTCTCTCTATATAGCATACGGCATT
>CAZMND010000067.1:0-11913 GCA_964567585.1 uncultured Lachnospiraceae bacterium | reverse complement strand
GAACCCTCGACCTACTGATTACGAATCAGTTGCGCTACCGACTGCGCCATTCCAGCATAATGCGTATGCACCGAAAGTAATTATAAATTGCTTTTGCATTTTTTGCAAGTATAACCTTTCGACACACGCATTAAAAACTTAAATAAATATTATTTCATATGCACATCTAACTGCTGATATGGAATCTCAATATTGTTTTTATCAAAGGCTTCTTTTATTTTTTCTAATACAACACCTTTACTTCTGGCATAATTCGCATTTTGTGTGTAAAAGCGAACACCAAGCTCAATACTGCTTGCCGCCAATGCACCAACATAAACCGATATGTCCTGATCCTGCAGTACAAGTTCTTCCTTTTTAACAATATCTAAAATGAGTTCTTTTGCCAGTTTGATATCTGCATCATAGGCCACAGAAACCGTGAAATCTACCCTTCTATTCGGTGTTGTAGTATTGTTTACAATTGTAGTATTTGCCAGTGTACCGTTTGGTAAAATCACTACTCTTTCATCCGGCGTTGTCAGTTTGGTATAACACATATCAATGTTGGTTACCGTACCTTCTTCACCACAAGCCACAATATAATCACCATTTACAAAAGGCTTGATCAGTAAAATCAAAATGCCGCCCGCAAAGTTAGATAAACTGCCCTGAAGCGCAAGACCGATTGCCACGCCTGCCGAGCCAAGAACTGCCACAACACTTGCTGTATCTACTCCAAAACCTGTCGCAATGAGCATAATCAAAATAACATACGACGCAACTCTTACAAAGGATTCCGTAAACTGTGCCACACCTTTATCCGCATTGGTCTTAATAAATGCTTTGTGAATAATTTTACGGATAAAACGGATAATCCATACACCAACTACAAATGTCAGTATCGCAAGTACAATCTTAACTCCAAAGCGGAGTACTTTATCCGGTAATTCCGCAATAAATTTCTCAATGGCATTTTTATCAACACCCTCTGCCACTCCTACTAAACTATCAAACATTTCCTTTTAAAACTCTCTTTCTTACTTTTCTTCCGGTTTGTATTCGAAGATAGCCGCACTAAGTGGTGCCATATGAACCCAGATAGAGTAATCTCTGCCATCAGATTCTTCTTCCAAAGCCACTTTTACATCGCTATTTACTTCGCCTCTTCCCGCAAAGAGCACATCATCCGTATTGAAGATTTCCGTGAATGTGCCTTTAAAAGGAACGCCTACCTTGAAATCCTGGGCTGCATTTGCAAAGTTAATCACAACAAGTAAGGTTTCCTCTTCTTTTTCTGTTTTCTTAAGGAAGGACAACATACTTGCACTTGCATACATACAGTTAATCCATTCAAAGCCCTGCCAGCTACCGTCCAACTTGTACATAGCCGGATATGCTTTATAAATTTCATTGAGTTTACCCATCATTTTGAATACACCCTGATGTTTTTCAAAGTTCAATAAATCCCACTGTACACTTCTGCCCTGATTCCATTCATCGAATTCACCGATATCCTGTCCCATAAAAAGAAGTTTTTTACCCGGATGGGTCATCATATATGCATAAGCCGCCTTTAAGTTATGGAACTTATCATCATAGCTACCCGGCATTTTGCCAAGCATACTGCCTTTTCCGTGAACCACTTCATCATGAGAAAATACAAGCATAAACTTCTCTGTATAAGCATAAATCATACTGAATGTCAATTCATTATGGTGATACTGTCTAAAATACGGGTCTTCCTGAATATATCCAAGGAAATCGTTCATCCAGCCCATATTCCACTTGAAGTCAAAACCAAGACCGCCATCGTTCAAATCACCTGTAACCTGCGGCCACGCTGTTGATTCCTCTGCCACCATAATAACGCCCTCATTACGGATGTGCATAATGGAATTCACATGTTTAATAAATTCTACTGCCTCTAAGTTTTCTCTTCCGCCGTAAATATTCGGTTCCCAATTACCATCTTTTCGACCGTAATCCAGATACAACATAGATGCAACCGCATCCATTCTGATACCATCAATATGGTATTGTTCTACCCAGTATAAAGCATTAGCAATCAGATAGTTTTTCACTTCATTTCTGCCGTAGTCAAAAATCAATGTACCCCAGTCAGGATGTACGCCTCTTCTTGCATCCCAATGTTCATAAAGACATGTGCCGTCAAAATTAGAAAGTCCGTGACCGTCTTTTGGGAAATGGGCAGGTACCCAGTCCAAAATAACCGCAATTCCGGCTTTGTGAAGTTCATTCACCAAATACATAAAGTCTTCCGGTGTACCATATCTGGCTGTCGGTGCATAAGTACCGATGACCTGATATCCCCATGATTCATCTAACGGATGTTCCATAATCGGCAAAAGTTCCACATGTGTATAACCGCCGGCTTTTACATGTTCAATAAGCTTCGGTGCTATATCTTTGTAATTAACAAAACCACCGTCTTCACTCTTCATAAAACTGCCCAAATGAAGCTCGTAAACGCTGATTGGCGAGTTCTGTGACTGTACTTTCTTACGATTTGAAATCCATCTCTTATCTGCCCACTTAAAGCCATCAATATTACGTACTACGGACGCGGTATCCGGTCTTAACTGCATTCCAAAAGCATATGGGTCAGCCTTTAAATTCAAATAGCCTGCTCCTGTTTTAATTTCGAATTTATAGTTATCGCCTTCTTTTGCATCCGGAATAAATATTTCAAATACACCTGAATTATAAAGTCTGTTCATCTGGTGGATTCTGCCGTCCCAGTGGTTAAAATCGCCCACTACACTGACTCTTTTTGCACTTGGAGCCCAAACTGCAAAATGTACACCCTTTACGCCGTCAACTTTCATTATATGTGCACCAAGCATCTTATACACTTCATAATGAACACCTGCTTCAAATTTACGGACATCTTCTTCCTGAATAATCGGTGCATATCCATAACATTCTTTATATTCCACAATGTTTTCCCTGTCATATTTTGCAATATAAGAATATCTCTCTCCCACGATTTCATCCGGAATCAATGCAGCAAAATAGCCTTCTTTTTCAGCCTGCTCCATCTGATATACCAGCTTACCCTTTGGCATTTTAACCATAACTTCAGTAGCTCCCGGTATAAATGCCTGAACAAGAGTGTTTTTTCCTGCCGCTCTGGCACCTAAAACATCACCCGGTCTGTCGCTTTCCGAATAAATAACCGCATCAACCTTCGCCCAATCCATTAACTTATACAATTTGTCGTTCATATCATTCTCCTTCTCATATATCTTAAAAACACCCGCATCCCGGTTATTTTATTTGATGCTGTGTATAAATAAACCGCTACGTAATTTCGGTTCAAACCATGTAGATTTCGGTGGCATTAAAAGCCCTGCATCGGAAACACTGAACAGTTCATCGATGGATGTGGGATACATTGCAAATGCGACCTGACAATCCAGCGACACACGTCTTTCCAATTCCTTAAGACCTCTGATACCGCCCACAAAATCAATATTTTTATCTGTTTTTGGATCTAAAATACCAAACAATGGATTCAACACAAAATCCTGTAACATAGACACGTCCAAATCCTTTACCGGGTCATTTCTAAGTAAATTTTCCGGAATCTTAAATAAATACCACTTTCCATCCACATACATAGAAACCTGTCCTTTTTCTCTTGGTCGGATTGCTTCATCACTTGTTTCTACCAATGTAAAAACTTCACCCACTTTTGTGGTCACAGCTGCTTTCTCCATACCGTTTAAGGTTTTAAGAACACGATTGTAATCCAAGATAAAAAGTTCATCTCCCGGGAAAAGTACTGACAAGAAATAATTAAACTCCTCGTCTCCTGTATAATCCTTATTTGCTTCTCTTCTCTTTAAAGAAACCTTAACAGCCGAAGCACATCTATGATGTCCGTCAGCGATATAAATATTCTCAATCTCGCCAAAAACCGCCTGAATTTTGGCCACTACATCTTCCTCATCAATCACCCAAACCCTGTGTCCGATACCATCCTCTGAAACAAAGTCGTATACCGGTGTTTTTTCCTGCCAGTTTTTGATAATATCCGATAACTGTTCATTTCTTCTATATGCCAGGAAAATCGGTCCTGTCTGGGCATTACAGGTGTCTACGTGACGGATTCTGTCAAGTTCCTTATCTTCTCTTGTATTCTCGTGTTTTTTGATAATATTGTTCTGGTAATCATCTACACTTGCACAACCTACAATGCCGGTCTGTACCCTTCCATCCATTGTCTGCTGATACAAATAAAAACACGATTTGTCCTCCTGTATGTAATCACCGTTCTCAATCGCGCTCCAGAGCATATCGGAAGCTTTTGTATATACGCAGTCCGCATATGTATCCACATCATCCGCAAAGGATGTTTCCGCTCTGTCAATTGCCAAAAAAGACTTTGGATTTTTAAGAACTACTTCTTTTGCTTCCTGACGATTGTACACGTCGTATGGCAGGGCTGCGATTTGCTCTTCCATTCCCACTGCCGGTCTGATTGCACTAAAAGGCTTAATTGTTGCCATATCGTTTTCCTCACTATCGTAAAAATTATTTATAAACATTTTATCAAAAAGCTCTAGCCAGTACAAGGGGAGCGTGCTAAAATATATCCGAAAATGTAAGTTAAAGGATGGGAAAATTATGACACAGGAAGACAAAAAAATCTTACAAAGAATCAACGATTATGCAAATGAAGTAATGCCTGATATCGACCCACAAAAAACTCAGGTTTCCGTTCAGCTTGAAAAGTTAAAACCGATTATGCAGACAATTGCCGACGAACAGGGCATCGCTTTAGAAGATATGTTTATTAAATATATGGATTTAGCCAGCGAAATGGCTATCATTACTGAAGAAAAAGTTAAAAACTCCCTGGATATGTTTACAGATAAAACAGGCGTCCATTTTAACTAAATACTTAAGCCAAACCAAAAGAGGATATCCGATATCGGATACCCTCTTTTATGCTCTAAGTCACTTCAAAATTTAGAAACTACTACCATATTCGCGATTTGGACAATAATAACTGATTACATCACGTGCAATTCTGTTATCATCATCTTTACCAAGATATAAGTAAAGTGAATCATTTTTAAGATAAAGAATCTTATCTTCTGCGATGTATGTATACTGGTTAATACTGCGGAATTTTACTTTTTCACCGTTCTTTAACAATAATACATAATCATCGTTTTCAGCATCATCCAATGTCATATAATTGCCATCTTCGAATAATACATTTGAATAGCCTGATGCGTATGCATTTGAAAGAAGTTTTTCACTCTTTCCTTTTTTATACATATACAATGTACCCATTTCATCACTGATATCTGTATAGTAATAATAGCAATCATCAATCCATCTACTACCCATAGCTTCTTCTTCAATGGTTTCTTCATATTTAAGTTCTGAGCCTGATACAGAATATAAATCTAAAGTACATTCATCGCTGTAAGAACCTAATGCTAAAACAAGTGATTTTTCATCTGCTGAAACATCCACGGAATAAATTTCGCCTGAAACTTCCAAAGTATTTACAGTTCCGTTTAAAGCATAGGTTACTGTTTGGGCTTCTTCATCTGCTTCTTCATCATATGAATTATAGCTACCATATTTTACCTGATATTCAACATCGTATACACTGTAAATATCATCAATGGAAACTTTTACATTATTTTCTTCGTTTGTTGAGAAGAATACAAGATCTTCATTAACATAATCATAATCCAAAAGGTTTTCAGCCACTAAAACTTCTTCACCTTTTTTCCACATATACAGATCATAAATTTCCATATCCATTGACTGTTCTTTTAATTCCTGTCTTAATTCGATACGGTCTTTTGCATCATAATATGCATCTTCAGCTGCATCGTATTTTTCCTGGTCAAAACTATACCATACATCTGCATCTGCATCATAGTAACTCTTAACTCTTACAGAATTACCCTCTGCATCTTCTACATATTTTGTATAGTAATAATGTTCAGTTGTATAATCATAGTCTAATTCCCATGAAACAAAATATTTTTTGTACTGAGGATATCTTACAAAGTAATAGTCATAATCATACTCTGACAATTCAGCTTCCCAACTTGAAACATCAATGTAATCAGTCCATTTTGGTAATACAACACCGGCATCACTAGATGCATATGGATCATCAACATAATCATATAAATTATGTGATTCTGTACGAGCTACAACATAATACATTTTATCATCTTCTTCATCATAACTGTTTACGCCATATACACCTGAAATGATTTCGTCGCTGTCACCATCATAGTTGGACTGATAAACATTTACGCTATAATCATCATCATATTCGCCATAGATAATTTTGTCTTCACCACGGTAATATACAGTTGAAAGGTTATCTGTTAACTCAACTTCTTCATTTGTTTTTAAGTTATAGATACTATAACCTGATGTATAATCATCATCATCTTCTGTATAAAGGCTGAGATATTTCTCATCTTCTGAAAGATAAAATCTTGAGATATTTTTAGCAAGATCTTCTTCATTCTTTCCATCATAAAGAACTACTTTGCCGTTTGTTTTACAATAGATAACTGTTTTTCCATCTTCCAAAATCACATACTGCTGTACATCGTTTGAGATTTTTTCTGCAATATCTTCATTTTCATCTGCATCATCCGAAATTTTTGAAACTTTAATGCGGCTTAATGTTCCCTGTGAATAATCATCAACTTTACTGAAATAATAGATATATTTTCCATCTTCTGTAAGAACAACACTGTTCCAGATTTCAGCATAATCACCTTTTACTTCACAAACAGGAAGTGCCTCTGCATCTTCCTTTGTCATATTTTCCAAATAATAAATTGTATCACCTTTCAAATATGCAAGTTGATTATCATTTGATTTAAACAAAGATGCAACAAGAACTACCAACAAGATTAAAACAGCAACAGCTGCTACAATACCAACAATCAATCCGATTGGTGCCTTCTTTTTCTCTTTTGCTTCTTTAGCCTCTTCCTTTTTTTCTACTACCGGTGAAGCAGGTTTTGATGCTTCCTGAGCAGGTGTTGCCTCTACAGTTGCTTCCTGAGCAGGTGTTGCCTCTACAGTTGCCTCCTGAACCGGTGCTTCCTCTACAGGTGCCTCCTGAACCGGTGCTTCCTCTATTGGTGCTTCCTGTACCGGCGCAGCTTCTGCAGTTGCTTCCTGTACTACAGTTTCAACTTTTGAACCACAGTTCACACAAAACAGTGCGCCTTCCGGCAACTCATTGTTGCAATTAGAACATTTCATAACTTTTTCCTCCGTCATAATTTTAATATTTTATATCGATAGATAGATTCCTAACGGAAACAAATATCTAAAATATTTTAAGTAATCAAAACTACTCGCAAAATCCCAAAACACGGGACATATAAGCAGTTGTAAAATTGTAATTGTCAGTACCGCTGACATATAATTCAATTCATTTTGGCAAATCGCAGAAAAAATAATAATCCAAACTATGCTTAATACAAGCAAACACATTGCTCCTGTAAACTCACACAATATGCCTCTTGAATCTGCCGAAAACGCTACACAAACCATTCCCGACATCGTCGGCACAATACCGGCCGTGATTCCATCTAGCACATCGTATATAAAACCATCCCGTTTGTTTAAAACAGAACGGAAATCACTTGCATTATTTTTCCTTCTTCCATTATAGGAAAAATATATGAACAAAAAAATCAGAATTCCGTATAACCCTTGCACAGGATATGTTTTGTTCTCTGCTTTTGCTTCCACCTCCTCAGTTTCCACAACATACACTTCTACATCAAACAATTCATCTCCGTCCAAATATTCCTCATTCAAATCTAAAATCTTCTGACTTCTGTCTGAATCGGTGTTTTCATACAGTTCTTCTTCACTCTGTTTTAAAATTATTTCGCTATAGTTTGTCAAAAAAGCAATGTAAAAATTTTCTCTGATAAGTTCACTTTTTGCGGACATCGGTGTGCACAAATGAGTAACAGTTTTTCGGACATTTCCTTCTTCAAAATCATCATCGAAATCTTCTGAAAATATAAAGCCGCATTCCAGTTTTCCGGAGATAACATCCATCTCTAACAAATCCGTATCATCATATTCCACATACCGATACACATTTGTTTGTCCTGATAAATCTTCATATATTCTCTCCGCATAAATGCTGTCGTCATAAAATACACCAACCCTAACATTATCCGCATCCGGAATCTGTATCATTTGGATAAACAAAATTAACATCACGACAATGAGACTTTGAATATATGTCGTTTTTTTACAAAGATGCTTTTTTAATAGGAGTCCGAACCATACTGCGAATTTTTCCATATTCCCACCACTCCTATTCCTATCCAAAATACTATCCAGAATATATTCAAAAGAATATCATATCCTGTCAGTTCACCAAACAAAATCATTTGACAATACTGATTCCAGTTTGATGCCGGCATTAACTTCGACAAACCGGAAAATATATCCGGCAGATACGAAACCGGTATGATAATGCCTGCACAAATCACCATAATAAGGTTGCTTGTAAGAAGCACGGTAGTTCCCTGTGCATTATTTCCCGCCAAAACATATATCGCATGCACATAGGCCGCTATTGCCAGACATATCGGTATAAAACCAAGTATTGCATACCATTCCAAATAAAGAAAATATATCTGTAATATTTCCGACAAAATGTAAGAAATAATATAAATTCCTACCGCAACAAACCAAAGTTGAATGGCAATCACCAATATCTTAATGACCGAAAGTTTCACGCCACCCAATCCGTATATCTTCATCTTCTCACTGATTGCTTTGTCCTGCTTTTTATATAAAAAGCCCATATTAATACTGTAAATCAATAATGCAAGCAATACAAAGGTCGCATAATAATACTGTGTAAAATTCACCTTCCCATAAGGTGAACTTACATACGTATCAAATACTTTACCTCGCGATAATATCGCACTGATGTATTTATCCGCAACAAAATCTCCGATTCTGCTCCGTTTCATATTAGGCACATCGGTTTTTGTCACTTTCAAAACCGAATATACGCCCGCTTCTGAAATCTGTAACATGGAAATCCCGTCGGACAAAACTTCACCAAATAAATCCACATTTAATTTAGATTGATCAGAAAAATAAATTGTTGCCGGTGTATTTACCCCATGATACACATCCTCATAAAAGTTTTGCGGAATCACAATAACCGCCTGAACATCGTTATTTTGGAGTGCTCTCAAGGCACTTTTCTCATCCATATATTGAAAATTGCATATGCTTTTAATACTGTCCATAGATGAAATATACTGTGTCCCCATCTTAATGAGGCTTTCCTCTTCAGGTATTACTATTGCAACTTCAACCAGCTCCAAGCTCTGTTTGTCTCGAAGCTGGTTTTCAATAACAAATATCCCAACCAGTAAAAGAAGTATTCCTATCACGGAAAAAATAACCGTCTTCTGCAACACTTTAAATGACTTTTTCAATTCCATATAAAAATATGTACAAAAAGTTTTCATAAATATGTGTTTAAAATACTTTCCTACTTTTATTTTTAGTATAAGTCATACATAAGTTCCATTAACTCTTCATTTTCTTCAACAAGATCCATGAAATCATCTTGGCTTGCTTCTCCGATATCAAATTCTTCACCGGAAAGTTTTTCAAAGTCAACGCCTTTTGAAATTGTCACAGCCAAATCAACGCCTTCAACTTCAAATGATAATGTAACAGCGTTTCTCTCAGAAACCAAATTACCTTCAAATTCTATATCAAGTTCTTCGCTTTCAATTACGAAGTCACCATCTTTTCTGTCATATTCGAATACAAAAATATCCATACCTTCAGCTGATAATTCATATTCTTCTTTTTTGCCGTCTGTTTTTCCTTCAAGTTCAACAGAATATGTATCATAACCATCATCAATTGTTAATTCCATATTCTGTGCTCTGAATTCGCCGCCTTTGAAAAGTAATTCCATTTCCGCATCAATATCTTCCATTACAAGACTAACGCAGGCAAGTTTATTTTTGTAGATATATACTTCTACTTCTGCTTCAGGGAATTCTCTGAAAGTATCACGTAAAGAATCAAATGCTTCTTCTGTAAGTTCATATACTGCTTCTTCACATTCTTCTTCGAAAATATCTTCAACTTCATCCAATAAATCCAAGAAGAAATCTTCTGTTAACACAACACCATATCCGTCGCATTTACGTTTTTTGTCATCGATTTTGAACTGTTTGCTGTCAATTTTTTCAATTTCGATTTCACCTAAAGCTTTTGTTAATGCCTTTTCAACTCTTTTCTGAAGCTTTGTGTTATCTGCTGTCCAATAAGATGCAAGCGCTTCGTTCATCATTTCGATATCTTCTTCGTCCATTTCTTCAAACAAATCACCACTTGGCATTTCGTTATAGTTATAGATAAAAAGTTCATCGCATAAAGCAGGTAACTGTGCCTTAATATCATTCTTTGTATATGCAATAACAAAATCTGTTTCCGGCATAGAATCGCCTTCTAAACTACCAAAAATTCTTACTTCCGATGGATTGATACCGAAAGATACGTCAATGCTCTGACCCATACCATCCATTACCACATTAGTTGTAACCTTCTTCTCTTCTGCCCATTTAGTAATATCTGCCAATTTTAAATCTTCAAAGAACATTGGCTGTTCAGAAAAAGTATTTGCTGTAGCAAGTAAAACTTTTGCAGCATCACTTCTGAAAACACCGCCTACTACCAAAAGAACTACAATTAACACAACTGCCACTACCGGAATAACAACCATTGCCCATTTCGGGAATGCTTTTTTCACAGGTGGCTGTGCATTATTAGATGCACCGTTGTTAATTGGCTGTCCTGTCATCGGATCAAAATTGTTTGTTGCTTCATTCGAATTGTTCTGAATCAATTCTCCTGTCATTGGATCAAATTTGTTTTCCATAATTGTTTCCTCTCTACTCTTTGTTATTTATTCCTACAATTGCCCTGATTTTCTCTATGGATATTTCATCCTTTTTCATCTCCTGCAATTGTCCGGCAGACATAATAAAACATCTGTCCGCACTAAGAATCTCTGTTTCGTCGTGAGAAGTCATTAAAACAACCCCTCCATCCTTTTGGTAAGCCTCTAAACATTTAAGAATATCCGCTTTATAATATAAATCAAGCGCCGTTGTCGGCTCATCCAAAAGCAAAATTGCCGGCTTTTGTAAAAATGCACATGCAATACTCAAGCGCCTTTTCATTCCACCGGAAAGTTTTAAAACCTTCGTTTTCAGCATATCCTGTAATTGAAACCGTTCTATAATGTTCTCTTTGATTTCCTTGTTTTTAGACCATAACAGCAAATTGTCACCAACAGACAACTCCTCAATTAACGGATTTTCCTGTGGAACATATCCGCAGTATTTTCGAAAGACTTTACTTTGTCTTTTCATGCTTTCGCCAAAATAGCGGATTTCTCCGGCATCTGCTTTTATAATCCCTGACATAATACGAAGGAGAGTAGTTTTGCCCGAGCCATTTTTTCCTACAATCACTACACGTTCTCCCTGATTTACCTGAAAGGATATGTCACTTAATATTTGTTTTTTCCCGTATTTTTTCGATATGTGTTGTACTTCTATCATTGATTAAGCGAAACTCCACATTTTACACAAAATTTGTAAGTCGATACATTTTGCATTCCACAACTCTTACATACTCCAAATTGGAAATATAGGTCTTGCACTTTGACTCTTCCATAAAATTATTTGTCTTAACATTTAACGTTGCTATACCTTTTGTAAAAGACTCTTTTAAACTATCCATTTATATACCTCCTCATACAAAATATACCATTCTTATTGTATCTTTCGACAATATTTTTTATGTACTCAACGCCAAGCCCCGAAGACGCAC
>CAZMND010000066.1:0-11920 GCA_964567585.1 uncultured Lachnospiraceae bacterium | reverse complement strand
TTTTGAATGATTGTTTAATGCACTTAAAATACGATAAAAAAGAGGGTGGTGCGGGTCTTGATGGTAAAATAACCAACTGCTTGCTTGAAGTTCCACAAAAGATAAACCTAGAACTTGTTGATGGAACATTGACTCTCAAAGCTGGTTCAGTTGTTATTGTGCCAAACGGTTTTGAGGAAGATGGTGTTACTAAAAAGTTTGAAGAGGTAACTATTACAAAAGATTTGTCACTTACACCAAGCACAGGTTTTGGGACAGGAGCTTATTTTATAGCGTATAGTTACAGTCACGGGTATTTAAGTCAAGGAGCGGTTAAAAGTGCTATTTCAGGTGGAACAGCACCAACCACTACGCATACGCTTTGGTATAATACAACTGACAACATTATTGATAGAACTGGCTCAGATTCAGCGTTATACAATCAACAAATTTCTTTCCCAATAGCAGTAGCGCAAGTTGTAAACGGTGTTGCTGAATGGGTTTCAATAGACCAAGTATTCAACGGCTTTGGTTATATAGGTAATCATTGTTTTACAGATAAGGGAGTTAAAGGTTTAATCCCTAATGGAAGAAACGCAGACGGTAGTTTGAATAATATTGAGTACACACAACAGTCTGTTAAAGTTGAGTATTGCGCAAACAACAATAACCACAGTTACATAGAGGGCATTGGTACAGGAGTAACTCAATCAAGCTATTATGTAGAGCAAGAGGAAGAACCTACAACAAATTATACATTGTGGTATAAGCCAAGTGAAAACAAAATGTATAGAAAAAGCGGTTCCGGTGTAGTAACAGAAAACAAAACTTTTGTTGGGTTTGAAGTGACTACTGGAGATAATGGAATAACAAGCTTGCAACCAAAACAACCGTTCCACGCTGTTGACCACAACGAACTCCAAGAGGTTCATTGTGTGGTTGAGACGTATGTTAATGGTGAATCTTGGTATAGAGTTTGGTCTGATGGCTGGTGTGAACAGGGAGGCAGTAAGCCAGCAAGTACGGCAGAGATTACGTTCTTAAAACCTTTTATTAATCTTAGCTATTATTGGAATCTGTATACTTATAAAGCGAGTTATAGCGGTGGCGCATATTGCTATTACAGCGCAAAAACAGCGTCAAGCATTACAACACTTCAAACAAGCGAACCTGGTTATTGGTATGCTTGCGGTTACATTTCATAGGTGATGAAAGATGAAAACAATTAAAGAATTATACACAAGTAAATATAGCAAAGACGTCATACGCAATTATAACGTAGTTGGGAGTTTAACAATCAATGATAGCGTTGTCAGTGGATTTAGTACTGGCAATTACGTGACTTTGGCGGAACAATTCAACGCTTACACTGCTAGTGCAAATAGTTGGGAAGTGGTTTTTAAATTTACTCATTCAGTCACTAGTGCTGTTCAAGCATTGTTTGCACAAGGCGCTGATATGGAAAGTAAGTTTTATATCAAAGCTGAAAATTTACTTGCTTTCCAAGCCAGTAACAACGGCACTAGCTATAATGTTGTTGAGCTTTTGGGTACTACAGAATTGACAGACGGCACAACTTACTGGGGCAAGGTTGAGTTTACTGGCAGTGCATACAAATTATATTTATCAACAGACGGTATAACATACAATCTCGAAGCAACTTCAACCACAAGTACAAAAATAAGTGATAGGACTTCAAACTGGGCAATAGGTTTTAACTTGAGCTCAAGTTCAAAATATTACTATCCGTTTAGTGGTTCGATTGACTTTAAAGAAAGCTACATCAAGATTAACGGAAGTATTTGGTGGTCAGACGACAGAAAAACATCAGTTTGTAAATCAATAATTCAAGACGCAATAGTAGCAGTCGACCCCGACAAAGAGTATTACTATGGTATAGTGGGTTCTCCAACTAGAAGTAATAATATTATTAGTGGGTTTAGTACAAGCAACTATTTAAAAGTGCCTTATACATTTAATTCCGCAATAGGTTCTCAGACTTGGGAAATAGTCGGAAAGTTTAAGCTCACTACAGCGCGCATAAACCCTATTTATGGTGGAGAAGCTGGTACTTATCTATTAGATATAGCTGTAAATGCAAGTAATAAATTCCACCTTTCTTTGTCTAGCAATGGTAGTAGCTATAACATTGCAAATGCAAAAACTGGAAGTCATACCGTAGCGATTAATACAAATTATTGGGTCAAGCTAGAGTTTACAGGCAGTGCTTATATTTTAAGTT
Source organism: uncultured Lachnospiraceae bacterium (assembly GCA_964567585.1). Lineage (GTDB taxonomy): Bacteria > Bacillota > Clostridia > Lachnospirales > Lachnospiraceae > CALZKI01. Next base: position 9,699 of record CAZMND010000066.1, on the reverse strand, counting down.
ATTCCCTAGATGGCGTTGACTTTATCCAAGATATAGAAATAACCAGTTCAACGGTTTTAGAATCTACAACCGATTTATTGTGTTTAGGTTTTAGAGCTAGTCAGTATTTAGCTGGAAGTATAGATATGAGCGGTTGCTACATAAAAATTAATAACAAAATATATTGGCAACAACCCAAAACTAGGAAAATAAAACTTTGCAAGTTTGCCAAATAATGGAGGTAAAAAATGGAAATAAAAGCAAGTTTATTAAAACCATATACAGATAATGAACGTATGGATTTCATAGTCCAATACAATCACGTTATGGGTTACACAATTGAAGAAACAGAAACCGAGTTACAAGCGCTTGGTTATACAGAAGAGGAAATTGCACAACAAAAGAAAGAATCCGTAGCAATGTTATCCTTAACTCGTGGCGATGTGTTCAGAGGATTACTCCTTGCTAAAGGTGTAACACGGTTACAGCTTAGAGGAATGATTGAAGGCAACGCAGAGCTTACAGAAGTCCAAAAAGAAATGGCTTTGATTGACTTTGACGAAGCTCTTAACTTCTATCGTGGCAATGCGTTGATTGATACGGTAGGGCTTGCGCTTGGGATAAGTGCGGAGCAGTTGGACAAGTTCTTTGAGACTAATGATTATACTTGTTTGTTACCAGTAGAGGAGGAAACTAATGAGACCGAATCCGATACAGATGGACCAACTGACGTTTCAGTATAGTTCACCGCTAAAAACACTTTGGCGCAAGGGTAAGTTACCAGTTAAATACGGTTTCTATGGTGATGTTTTAACCCAAAAGAATGTGAGCTTGGAACACCTTAAACCACATTCCAAAGGTGGTAAAACGAATCTTGCAAACTTGGTTCTTGCTAGCAAGACAAAGAATCAAGCAAGGGGAAACGAAGCAATAAACGACCATTTAAAAGTTGAAAACGTGGTTAGATACTTAGCACAGTTCAAAGATGTACGGGTTAAGGACTTTGACGGAAACAAATATATAGCTGGGATTCTAGCAACTTTAGGAGGATTGATAAATGTTTAAGAAAATCAAACTTTTCAAGAAAGTCTTGGAACTTTCAAAAGAGATTAGGAAAATCACAAAAGAAAACGAAGAAACAATTTTAGAGTTTAGACAGTTATTTGAATCAGCTAAGATATTGTTTCCTAGTTTGATTGGAGTGTTAAATGAAATTATTGAACTTGTTAAAGATGATAGTAACTAAAAAGTTTAAGTTTACTTGGAAGTTTTAACGCTACAGTATCATCTGTAGAAACTGTAGTTCGTTGGGGCGGTACGTCCGCTCCTTCTTACCCATCTATCAAATGTACAAATAGATAGAAGGGGCTCGGAGGAAACCCAAAGGAGGTTTCCTTGTGTTACGGGGGCTACTGCAGAGTTCCCACCAAAGGGCGTAGGCGGACTAGAGCCGTTCCCGTAGGTGTAAACCTACAAAGCAGTCGGGGCGTGGAGTATTCCAAATAAGCCCCAAATACTCGCCGATGAGTAAGTCGGTTCAAATAGTGGGGGAGAAGCCTCTCGAAGAAGCTCAAATACTCCCTCCCTGTTTGCGTATATGACCCATAATGCCCCATAAAGAATAAGGTATTATTGGGGTATAGGGTTCTGTGACCCATAAAAGGATTATCAAATGTGCATACATATCTATAACAATTTCATAGAAAGATTACCACGCTGCTATTACAAGCAAGAGGAATATCTTGTATGGCAAGATGATGATAAATGCCGTGTGGCTTTTTCTGAGATGCCTATTGTTACAAACAAAGAAATCAATGTGTGCGCAATGAATCCGGAAGAGATTAAGGATGCCGAAGAAAAACCGCTTTATTTGTCTAATACTGTAAAAGTACTTTTGATAGACAAGAAAAAAAGCAAAACTTATGTTTTTAAAATAAAAGCTGGTTATGACTACGATGGTGCGAGTATTACACGTCTGTTATGGAGATTAATTGGGAGTAAAGAATGTATTAATTTTAAAATAGCCTCGCTGATTCACGATGTTTTATGTGAAAACAAGCATTATGTAAATAATGATAGATATTTCTCTACAATCGTTTTTGAGCGCTGTTTGTATGTTGGTAATGTTGAAGGTTGGAAACGTTGGACTATGAAACACAGCGTTGACAACTTCCAGAAGTTTCAAGGTTGGGAGGAATAGTGGAAAATCTTATTATATTTGCACCTTGTGCGGTATTTGTCATAGTATTGTTAATTCAATTGGGTATATTTGCAAGAACAAGCGATGTAAAAGCGATAGAAGCAAAGTTAATGACTTACGCATCTGAACATTTTGTAACAAGAGATACCTATAGCGATAACCATAAAGCACTACAAAACCAAATGTTACAAATACACAACGATATTTCCGAAGTAAAAACATTGCTTATAAAAATGTCTGCAGGAAATAATAATTAGGAGAAATATGAAATTAAACTTTACGATGAGTGAACTTTTACACTCAGATATAGCAGAGAAAGATAATATTTCGAACATCCCTGATAAAAAAAGCTTAGACAATATGCTTTACTTAATTGTCGATTGCTTACAACCAATTAGAAACTATATTGATAAGCCAATGATTATTTCTAGTGGTTATCGTTCGCCACGCTTAAACGGTCATCCACTTATAAATGGTGCGCAAAACTCCCAGCACGTAATAGGACAAGCAGTAGACTTCACAATCAAAGGAATGACACCAAAACAGATTATAGAAAAAATAAAAGCAAGCGGTGTGGAATTTGACCAATTAATAAATGAAAAAAATGTCTGGGTACATATTAGCTATAATAAAGGTAATAACAGAAAACAGTTTTTTGAAATTACATAAACTCTTTCTCTTTTCTTATACACATTTTCAAAGCTCCTCATTTGAGGGGCTTTTTTATGCTCACATTTAGCTCACATTTTTCTATAAACTCTATAAAATCTATAAAAACTGTAAAATTTGTAAAACGTCAAAAGTATTGATTTTACTGTGTTTTTGTAAACTTTATAAAATCTGTAAAAACTGTAAAAAGTGCATTTTATCTGTTCGTAATGGATAGGTCACAGGTTCGAACCCTGCTATCGGCAATTTTAAAACTAGCCAACTGAGCGGTTTTTGGGGAATTGAATTATATTAGTTTTTTTATTTTCAAGATTTATGCTCACATTTTTCTCACATTTTTTTGAACCACCAAAGAAGCTTTGGTACTTCTCAACCGCATCATTTATCATACTTTGGTTATTATGTAAGTAATATTGTAGCGTTGTTCTTTCGTCATAATGTCCTAAAGAATCTCTTGAATAAGCTATAGGTAAGCCTAGAGCAATAGACAAATCAGAATTTGAGCCCCTTAAATCGTGTATCCTTGCATAATTCTCAGGATATCCACAAGCCTTAAGAAGTTTAAGCCAAAAACGATTCCTAATATTGCTCTGGTCTAAGGGTTTACCCTCGCTATTATGAAAAACAAACTCTGACTCTGTAGTGTCATTTGCTATATGTTCTTTTAATACTTCTTCCCACATCGGAAACATATAAAGTGTACGTCTTGATTTGTCTGTTTTTAGCTTTGGTTTCCATTCGCCTTGCGTGTATTGTCCTGCTATATCTATTGTGTGTTTTATAAAATTAACATAGCATTTTTTTAGTCCAAATATTTCACCCTCTCGACAACCGGAAGCTAAAAAAGTAAAAAACAAAGGATAATAATATTTAAACTCTCTTTGACAAATATCAAGCATATTTAATATTTCGTCTTTGTCAAAATGATTAAAATGCACCGTAGGAAGTTTAATACCCTCTACATCTATAAATACATCTTCAGTTATTTGTCGGTATTTTCTACAATATTTAAACGCCGCTCTAAGAAGTTTATAACAGGCATCAGCTATATAAGGGGATGTCTTATCTTCTAATTTATACAGCCACTTTTGCCAATCATAAGCGCTAAGTCTTGTGTATTTAACCCCTTTGAAATCTCTGCAAATATGAACGTTTGAAGCGTTATAATTTACAAGCGTACTTTTAGCGAGTTTTTTGCTTACTCTTGAATCAATGTATATTTGCGTAATTTCATCAACTGTTAGTATCTTTGTAGCGTTTTGTTTTGTATCGTATTTACCTAGCTCTTTTTTGGCTTCTGTTAAAGTGTTATAACAGCCCGCAGTGTGCTGTTTACCTCTTATATCACGGTAAGTTATAACATATTTAATTACTTCTTTACCGTTTTTTTTAATACGTTTTCTGCTAATTCCTGCCATATTTTAATGCCCTTCTCTCTGTAAACTCTAACACTTCTTTTTCGCTTAATTTGAGTTTTCCACGATTAAAAATGCGGATTTGCCCCATTGTGCAAGCCCATTTATATAAGTATTGGTACTTAATTCCGTGTTTTATTTCAATTTCTTTAAACGACATTAAGTCGTTTGGTACTTCCTCTCGGGTTAATTGTATTATATTGCCCATAATTCCTCCTAATTGTTTACAAAAATTCATTAAGCTAAAATGCCCTAAAATAGGGTTAAAAGCATGTGTTTGTCATGCTTTTGGGAATTGTTAAGCAATTAAAAAGCTATTAAGTTTTTCTTTTGCTTCTTTTATGCTTTTTACTTGCTCCTATTTCTAAATTACAATCTACTTCATTTCCCCATACATCCCAACCTTCTGTTTTTTGTCTTGCGAAAAGTTCAACTCTTGGAAGATCCCCTAAAAGCTCAACTATTTTTTCTCGGACAATATCCGGTTTTTTAGAATGTTCCTCTATCGGTGCTTCTATTATTTGATGTATATTGTGAACTAATACTTGCTTTGAAGCCTTTGTATTCTTAGAAATACCCAACAAACAAACTTCTGCATTTGCTCTTGTATAAGCTCCCATTCCCCAAAAGTTTGTGTTGCTTTTTTTATTTTTCTTGATCCATACAAAAGCAGCCGTTTTATATTCAAAACCCCAAGCCTCTAATACTTTTAAAGCTTCCGCTATATTGGGAAATGTAGCCCACATAAAACAAATTGCATCTTCAGTCTTAATGTCTTTAATTGGTAGCTTACATATTTCATCTGTTGACATAGTGTTATAATGCTGTTTTGCCATTCCTCTTGAATTTGTTTTACTTCCACTTTGTTTATATTCCCAAGGTGGATCAGCATAAATTATGTTATATTTTTTCATTTGCCCTCCTAATATTTCTTAATTTTCTTAAAATTTTATTTTTAATCGAGTGTATTCGTGCTGGTGTTAAATTTAGTATTTTTGAGATTTCATTTTGTTGAAAACCTTGGGAAAGATAATTTAAAACAATAATTTCATCGTGAGTAAAAAAAATACTTTTTTTGAAGAGTTCTAATTCTCTTATTTTTTCTTTTAATTCCCCATTTTTTTGGCAAATTTTATCTTTAAACCTTCGCGTTTTTTCTAACTTTTTCTCTAAATACTGAATTTGATTTATTAAATCTACTTTCCCATAAGTATCTTTATCGCCATAAAACATTGAAACAGCTTTAGCAAATTGTTTTTTTGTTACTTCTGTTTTTAATAGCTTGCAAGTTTCAACGTGAGAACATTCTGAGCAATCATAATTAATAGCAATACATTCCTTAGTCGCATCTGAGGGGTTTCCATAATATTTTCTTAGGGCTTTTTTATATTCACCTTGTTTTTTGCGTATCTCTTTAGCTTCTTCCCACCAGTTAGCAAAATCTATAAAATGTTGCAGATTCTCTTTTCTAATTATAATTTTATTTGCGAGTTCTTTAATATTTAATCGTTCTATAAAATTACTCAAATCGATAGAATAAAGCCCTTTTAAATAATATTTTTTGTTTATGCTTAAAAACTGTGAAATATATTTGTATTTAATAAATTTTTGAAGTTCCGGAGCTGTTATATATTTATCATTTTCAAGTTTTTCAACTTGTAAAGCTAGTCTATCAGGAATGTAAAAAACTTTGCCCATTGCATTTTCACTTTTTAAAACAATAAAACTATCATCTATGTTTTTAACTCGTTCTCTTATATCTAGATTGTCCATTTTGCCTCCAATTTGGATAAAAATAATCTAGGTTTTCTCTTAAAATATCTTTGTATGGCTGTGGTTGTTTTATATCCAAACTCGACCAATTTGGATATTTTTTCTTATAACAACTCGCACAATAAAAAAGGTCATTTGTATAAACTCTTGAGGTGTCATTAAATGTGCAGTATAGCTGATTTTCTTTAAAAACTTGTCCACACATAGCGCATTTATTTGGCATCCTCTGCCTTCTTTCTTATTGCTTCGCCTTTTTCGTGTAGTAAGTCCAATAAAAAATCCACCTTGTCTTGTTTGGTGGATTCTATTAACGTTCTTAGATCTTCTATTGCTTTTATAAACTTAAGATGTTTCTTGTCCATTTTTTAATCCCTCACATAGCTGGGTTACAATCTTTAGCTTTCTGATAATTAGCTAATTCTCTTAACTTTTTAAAATAAGCTAACATAGCTTCCCTCTGTTCCTTTGTTGGGTTTCTATCCGATTTTAAAATTAATTCTAATCTGCTTAACGGTATCATCTTAAAAGCTCCCTTCATAATTTCCATTTTTAAATTCAATCAACGCATTAACTAAATCCCGGTAAAATTCAATATGCTCATCAATTGTTCGATAAAAATCATTTTCATATTTGATTTTTATATTATCGCCGGAAGAATATATAAAAATATCCTCATAAGTTTTTGAAAATTCTTTTTCTTTTGATTCTTTCCATATCCTTGCGATATGTTCAGTATAATATACAAGCTCACCGCCTACTATTTCAATTTTGTTCATATTACCTGATCAATTCTTCTAGTATTTCATAGGTTTTAAATATCAAATCGTAGCTTTCAAAGGTTTCAACTTCAGGGTCAATAGCTTTGTTTAAGGTAAAAAAAGCCTTTGTTACTTCTTCCTTGCTATACCACGTCACCTCTTGCCCTAGTGTGTTAGTTGCCTTCCATATCATTTGATGCCTCAAAATTATCTATTGGTATAACTATTTCAGCTTCATATTTCCATTGTGGATTACGAACCCTCAATATTTTACCTTTAACTACTTCATTGTCTACTAGACCTGTAATGTTAATATCAGGAATTTTATTAAAATCTACTTCTGTATATTCAACAAAAGATGTATCTGTAAATTTTAATGTATATTTACTCATCATTTCCCTCATATTCTTCCATTTGTTCGTCATCAGAATAAATAAAAAATCCTTTGAAGATATATTTAGGTCTTATTTCAAAGTTTTTCTTACAATGTGGGCATTCTATTCTCATTTCACTATCTTCACCCCAAGGCATTTGGGTTACATCTAAACGCTCAATACTTTCTTTATTACAATAAGGGCAATCAATAAAATAAATATCGCCACAATCCAATACTTCACCTTGTTCTGTTTCTGACCAATAACTCATTGTTCCACCTCACATTCGCTGATTTTTTGTAGGATTATACTACCTAACCAACGATAACCGTTTGTATAATCATCTGAATAAGTTGCATACATACATTTGGCAGCTGTTTCTGCAATCTCTTTTATCTCGGTTAGGGTTTGTTTGAATTTATGAAAATTGCAAGAGTTGCAATCGTGTAAAAGTTCTTTAACTCTTTTTCTCAACTCCTCATTCTCTGCTTTGAGTTGGTCGAGTTGTTGCTGTGCATCAACTATTTCTTTACACTTATCATAAAATTTCCACTGTAAACTTGATATTTCATTTTCTAACTCAAGTATTTTTTTGTTTCTGACACCGTTTTCGTTATTAATAAACAATTTTGCTTTATCAATACCACTTAAATTCGTGTATTTTTTGCCATTGACTTTTAAAATGAATTCTTTTGTTGAAACAATACCTTGTAATTCCCTTATTCTGCATTGTTTTTTAATATTTTTATGCAGTTGTTTTTGATACATTTCATCCAACCTCTCGCATTCTTGCTCTTTGCACTTGAGTTGTTTGTAAATACAATTATTATCTTCGCAGTTTAAAGACATTGAATTAATTGAATCGCAATTACACCTATGCTCCCCTAAACATCCGCTAGGAAGTGTTACTCTAAAATACTCACACCCACTCACATCTACACCATCTATAATTATCTGTTTATCTGTCATTTTAAAAGCCTTCCTATTTCATTCTGTAGTTCAATCAAATATTCTTTATACTCCCACCCTTCGAGTTTACAAATTTGAATATCACAAGCTATATCAGCTAATAATCGCAGTTTTAATTGTTCTCTTGCTAAGCGTTGAAGGGCTTTCCTAGTTTCTACGTCAAGTTCTCGTTTTTTATCAATGCTGATTCCCATTTTCCTTCAAACATTCCTTCTCCATTCCAGTACCAGGTATAACCTTTTGGTGCAGTGTTTGTATTAAGTAAAGGTTTCCAACCTGCGGGTACATAGTCTAAACATAAGCAAATCCGCCCTTGTGAATTTTTGATATATTTCTGTTTATCTGTCATTGTTACCTGCTTTCTTAAGTCTATTTCTCGCTTGCCTCGCTTTCTAGCACATCTTTATAGCTCTTTAAACCAAGCACCCATAAAAGAACTTTACCTCTGTTATAATGAGTTTTACCACCGTCAGCATTTAAAGAAATAGGTGGAGTAAAGAGTCTTTTATATTCCTTGTAACATCTTGTTATTTCTGCTCTTATTTCTTCCTCTGTTCTCATTGTTTCCTTCTCTTTCTATTGCGTAGTTCGTAAGTTATATTTTTTCGCATTAATTCTAATACTCTTGTGTCAAGATGTTTAAATAATTCTTTTGTAAATAGTCTCTCTTTTTCAATCGTATATACTCTATAATAAGTTTGCGCTTCTTTGTGTATTGCTTCTTGCATTTTTATAACTTTTTCATCTTGTGAAATTACTCCAAATTCTGGGAGTGCGATTGGTAACATAACTGTTCTCATTGTTCTACCTCTGATAGTAACCATTGCTTGATATTTTCTTGGCTATATGCTGCTTCTATTAAAAACTTCCAACTAAAAAACAGTTCCGCCATTTCCTCCACGCTCATTTGTTTTATTTTTTCGTAGTTGTTCATTTATTTGTTAACCTCCTAAAGCGTTTTGTTTTGATTTTTTCCAACCTGTCAAAAAGAGCGTAACTAAGACAAATCCTCTCTTGTACTTTTCTATTTGTGAATAAAATAGACATATTCATTGCGAAAAAATCTCTAAAACCACCCTCAAAATTATGTGCAATAACATCCAATGTTTTTATATCATCGTCGTTTATGTCAAATGTTTCTAAGTTGTTCATTTTCTATACCTTTCACAAGTTGCGTTAAAAAACTCTGCTATATCCGGATTCAACGCCCTTTTTCTTAAAGTGCATTTTAGAGGGTTATGCACATTACTGGCGCAATATTGAACTTGATTACCCCAAATATTTTCATTCCTGTAATTTGTACAGAATCGACAGTTGTACATATATTCCATTTAACCCTCCAAATATTCTAACTGCATACCTGCTTGAGCGAAGGTGTCTTTTAGGTTTTCTGCAGCTTTTTTGCTCTTTTTAAAAACCAAATATGTATAAAGGTTGTTAAAAAAATCCTTGCAATATACATACTCATAATGCCAACGAGTTTTACCGTTAACCTTTCTTATAAAAGGAGCAAATCTCCAGTTTTTAAAATATAGTTCTAAAGTAGATACAGACAACGCATT
>CAZMND010000065.1:0-11921 GCA_964567585.1 uncultured Lachnospiraceae bacterium | reverse complement strand
TACAAAAATCAAAACCCCTTCTTCTTAAAATGTCCTTGACAAGGGGTACACTTTAGAAAGCATCGCTTCCTGAAGCTTTCTTTCTTTTGCCAAAGTCTCTTCCATAGCTTTTTGTTCGGCCTCTTTTTTTGCGCCCACCGCACCAAAATCCGTAAACAAATTCATCTGCTGATAGTTTTCTTCTTCCGCCACTTCTCTTTCGTCCACGAGGCGGTTTGCCACCACAGTTATGCGGCGTACCAAAAGATTTTTATCTACAATACGGTCATAAAGGTCCATCACCGCGTCCATAATCAGTTTTGTAGACGAAGTCTGTCTATCCAAATTAGCCGTTCCGTGAGCGTGTTTTGGAACCTTCCTGCCATAATGATCCACGGTAATTTCACCTGTGTAATTTTTTCGGATAACCGGATTCGTCAAATTTTCGATATCATATCCCACCGTCAACACCATCTGGTCCGTCACCAGTCTTTTTTCCACCAAATCAAGGACCAGCAAATCGGTCATTTCCCTGACAATCAGTTTCCCTTTTTCGAAGTCATAAGGGCACTGTAAAACCTGTCCTGAGCTCAAACAATTGACACTGGGTTTATAGGCTTTTATCCCTGCAATTGTGGTAGGCTCATATCCCCAGGCATGATCGATTAAAAGCTCCGCATTGACACCAAACAACTTATATAACAAATCCTCATTATGAAAATCCGAAGGTCCGCCGAGTGAACATCTTGCTATATCGCCCATAGTAAAAAGACCGTTTTCTTCCAGTTTCTTCCTGTAGCCCTGCCCCACACGCCAAAAATCTGTAAGCGGTCTGTGATTCCAAAGGAGGCGTCTGTAACTCATTTCATCAAGGCTTGCAATTCGCACACCATCCCTGTTGGGCTCTACGTGTTTTGCCACAATATCCATAGCAACTTTGCAAAGATACAAATTGCTTCCGATTCCGGCGGTTGCGGTAATTCCGGTTTCATCAAGTATATCTCTGATAATGGCAGAAGCCATCTCTTCCGGCGTCATTTTCATTACCATCAGATAATCTGTTACATCCATAAATACCTCGTCTATAGAGTAAACGTGAATATCCTCCGGCGCTACATATTTTAAGTACACATTATAAATCCGTGTACTGTATTTCATGTAAAGTGCCATACGAGGCGGTGCTACAATATAGTCAATTTCCAATTGTGGATTTTCGGACAATTCTGATGCAAAATGAGATTTCCCCCAAAAATCTTTTCCGTAAATTCTGCTGCGTCTTCTATTATTAGCTTCCCTTACTTTTTGCACCACTTCAAAAAGGCGTGCACGCCCCGGTATTCCATAAGCCTTCAAAGACGGCGAAACTGCCAGACAAATCGTCTTTGTAGTACGGGATGAATCCGCCACCACCAAATTTGTATCAAGAGGGTCTAACTGTCTTTCCCTACATTCCACAGAGGCATAAAAGGATTTTAAATCGATTGCAATATAGATTCGCTCTTTTTTCATCCTACGCCTCCTGTTGTTTTTACTCTGACACTCTCGTCATTTTTCTAAACTTATCCATGTAGATGGTATTCCCATTTCTTGCATCCATTTTCTTAGCTATATCTATCGCACTATTTTCATAGTATGCCTTAAGCCCTGCCACATTATAAGTATTGCTTTCATCGTAAAACGGAAAATCGCTTGTGACACTCATTTTATAAGTTTCTTTATCGCCTAAATTATTAAAAAAGCGTACTGCCGCTATAGCAAAACTAAATTTCATATGCGGATTACGACAGGTCTCATAAAATGACCAGTATTTTTTATAATAGTTCAGTGCCTTTGTAGGCTTGGTCATTGCATAAAACATAAAAACTGACGGTATAAACTCTGTTGCAACTCCTTTTCTGGCAATAGCAGTTTTCAGAGTCTCGCACAAATTAGATGCGGGCTCGATATAGTCCGTGTCGCCTTCCGAAATTTTTTCATTATAATAGTCAACAAAATCCCCATATGTACATTCCGGCTGCTCCTCACAGGTCATTTGCCGTTCAAAAAGAGCTTCCGCCTTACTCGCTGCCTGACCGATTTCACCTATATATAAAAGATATTCTACTTCCGTAGATCGTTCACATGCCTGACAATCACACATTCTATCTCTCTTACAATTTAAATACTCTTTGTACGCCTTATCTGCCAGTTCTCGGTCAATGTTTTTATAAAAGTTGTAACGTTTCTGATAAAGCGGTCTCAAAGAGTAGTTATTTTGTATATATCTTACTTTTGCATCTTCGTAAAACTTCTCCCACTGTTTCACTGATATCTGATGAAAATACTTAGCATCTTCCAATAGCCATTTGTACTGCCACAAAACCCTGAATGTGTTGTTACTATATCCGCATTCTTTTACCTGTTCATCGTAAAGTTTTAAGATTTCCGGATAGATTACATACATTTCCATAATATCATCGTAAAATACTACTTCACTCATATAATCCATACGATATTCAAGCTGTTTGTCGCGGTTCTTATTCTTGTCTGCCAGTTCCCAGCCTTTACGGATAAGCTTCAGTTTTTCTTTTCCGTGAGGTGCCAATTCAATTTGTCTGTTGATTTCCCTATACTCCATATATCCTCCTAGTCAAACGCCTTTTCCATAAGGCTAAGCAGTTTATCATTCATAATCCCCATCTCATTGTTGCGAAGCGGATATCCGCCAATCAATAAGGTCTGTACATACAGTACCATAATCACTTCTTCTAACTGCGTTGCATCTTCGGTCCGGGTCATTTTTCTTACAATCGGATTTCGCATATTGAAATACAAAATTGCTTTAGCATTTTCTTTTACTTCTCCTGCAAAATTTGCCAGCATTTCTGAGAAAAGGTCATCCGCATCTTCCTGTGCCTTTTTGATATCCTGATACAGCTTCGCATCCTCGTTCATGTAATAAAATGCAGGCAGATTGGCAGGAATAAACTGTTTCATTTCTACCGCAATACCATACGGCTCAAGCACTTTCTTTGCAACCACCAAAAAGTCCACGGCATCTTCCGCATCCGAAAGAGAAATGTCTTTTAACATATCCTCAATTTCTTCTGCCTCAACAGGTGCAACCTCCACATCAAAAAACTGAGTCATTTTCATAAGCAGCTGCTGGGAATATACATAACTTGTGTTGATAAGCAATTTCCCCTGCGATACAAAAATCTGGGACAATTGTCTGTACTCGTCCATACTTGCGTATAGCAGAACTTCTTTTGACAGACGCAGTTCCAGTCCTGTCATAATACCTCTTGTAGTATAAAATTCCAAATCGTCAATAAAGAAGCCATACAATTCATCATCTTCAATTGCCATACTCTTTACCACAAGACTATGGATCTCTAAAAATCTCCGATATGCTTCTTTGTTATGCTGTGCCATTTCTTTCAAATATTCTGCAATACAAAGCCCTATGTCTTCTCTTGCTCTCTCCAACGCTTCATCTTCATAGAAGCCTTCTCTGGAAGCTGTTGGACGAAGGTCCTTTGCATTGATAATGCATTTCGTAAAAACCGCCCAGGGTGGAAGAATATTGTCGCCCTTTTCCGTAAGTAACATATTCTTTAAATAAATAAAATGTGTCTGTTTTGTGGATGGTTGCACCGCATATGGTAAAATATATGCAACACCAGATGCACCGCCGCTATCCGAAGAAAAAGCAACACAATCCATAAACGGCTGTCCAAAAATAAGCTCGCCAAAGGTCAATACTTCTTCCTTGGTGGCATTTTCATTTTCCCACGGCAAGCTCACCGGATTGATACGTTTTTTATACTGACCGTCATCAAATAAAATCGGATAAGGCAGAATCAAACCATAATGTAAAATCAAATCCTGCACTTTTTCTGATGCAAAATAATGCTCACAGCCCTCTTTTGCTTCCAAATAAATCGTAGTACCGGCTTCTTCCTTGTCTGCTTCTGTCAGCGTGTAGGTTCCGTCCGGATTACCAATCCACTCATAGCCTGTTTCACTGTCAATAGAGCGGGTCAGAATACGGATTTTGTCTGAAACCATAAAATACGATAAAAGCCCGATTCCAAATCGTCCGATGAAATCAGATAAAATTTTACCACTCTCTAAATCCCTCTTGGAAGACTGTCCGATAATAGCCAGAAATTTATGTATTTCCTCATTTGTAAGACCCAGTCCGTTATCGTCAAAAACAAGGCTTTTTTCTTCTTCTACCGTAACCTTGATTCTGCCCTTTTTCTCATTTTTATATGCTTCGTCCTTCTTCTCTCTTGCTACAATGGCATCCACGCCGTTTTGTAAAAGTTCACGTATGTAAACATCCGGACTACTGTATAGGTGGTCCGATAAAATCTCTATCATACCTCCAAGATTGACTTTAAAACGATATTCTTCTTTTTCCTGCATATCCCTGTCTCCTAGTATCATCTTTTTGCTTACCTTGCGAAAACCATATCCGCTCCAAACCCTATTTGAACTCATTATATCACAAGCCAAGCCCGGACACAAAAAGAACAGCCACAAACCCTACTTTTTCCTTTAAGGCTTGTGACTGTTCTTCTTAATATAATCACTTAAGTCACACACTATTTATTTTTCTTGCATTCCCGCATCATATCAATGAAATCAACCAGTAATTTCACTGTTTTTTCCACGCCGAGCGTGCTTGAGTTGACGGAAATATCGTAGTTACGTGAATCGCCCCACTTGCCTTCGCAGTAGCTGTTGTGATAGCGTTTTCTCTTCATATCTTTTTCTGTCATAAATCTGTCTGCCATCTGTTCATTCAAATCGTATAATTCCATAATTCTTTCGCGTTTTACGGCTCTGTCGCCTAACACAAAGATTGAAATCATACAATCGTATTCTTTTAAAACACTTTCACTACATCTTCCTACAACCACAAAAGAATCTCCTTTTGCTGCTTTGTTGCGAAGATACTGGAACTGAAGAAGCGATACATTTTCTTCCGGTGATGAACTGAAACCTCTGACCGTTCTGTGAAATAGTTTATTTTTTAATTTTTCATCATGGTTCTTAAGACTTTCAGGATCCACCTGCTTTTCCATAGCAATTTCATCCAATAAGTTGTGGTCCAACAAATCAATTCCGTAATGCTTTGCCAACTCTTCTGCGATTTCATGTCCCGCACTACCGAATTCTCGTCCTACTGAAATAATTAATTGTGATTTCATAAAATGTACCTCCCTTCTATAGGTATCTTAAATATATAACAACCATAGAGATAAAAACAACTATTAATGTTGCCGGAACCATTTTTTTGCAATAGGTTCCCCATTTGATAACGTAACCTTCTCTGGCTGCTGTAGCGATACCTACAACGTTTGCTGAGGCACCAATCGGCGTTGCGCTGCCACCAATGTCCGTGCCCATAGCAAGTGTCCATGCAAGAACGGATAAATCCACGCCAAACGCAGCCGACAAACTCTTGATAATCGGAATCATAGTTGTAGCAAACGGAATATTATCTACGAACGCACTGGCAATCGCCGACAACCAGATAATAATGGCAATCATCAACATTGTGTTGCCACCGCAGATTTTTCCAATAAAGCCTGCCATAATTTCTAATACACCGGTCTGTTCCAGACCGCCGATTACAACAAATAAACCAATGAAAAATACAAGTGTTTTATAATCTACTTTTTTAAGTAATTCCCACGCATGCTTCCATGAAGTAACAAGTGTCACAACTGCCACCATAACACCGATAGCTGACACAGTTAAGCCTGTCTGTGCATGTGTTACCAGTAAAATGATTGTTGCTCCAAAAATCACGCAGCTTATGATGAAACCTTTTTTGTCTGTAATTGCCGATTCCGGAGTCGGAAGTGTAGATATGTCCACGTCCGCCTTTTGCACCAAATCTTTTCTGAAAATCACATAAAAATAAACAAGAACAAATACAAAAGAAACAAGCGCAATCAACCCTGTATTCGTAATAAACTGGGCAAACGAATACCCAAGGCTTGTTCCGATAATAATGTTTGGCGGATCACCACACATGGTCGCTGAACCGCCCAAATTTGCACAGAAAATCTCTGATAAAATAAGTGGAATCGGATTGAATTTTAATAATTTTGAAAGTTCAATGGTTACTGCCGCAAGGAACAAAATAACTGTAATACTATCAATGAACATCGCTAAAACGGTAGATAAAATCATAAATGTGAAGAAAATCGCTACTACCTTGTATTTAACCAGCTTCGCAATTCTCATACATAACCATCTGAAAAATCCGACTCTGGCCATCCCCTCTACCATTACCATCATGCCAAATATGAATACGATAGTTTCCCAATTAATTCCGGCTGATGCTTCTGCAGCAGCACCGCCTGTGTACCAAAAATGCTGTGTAAATATACTGTGGATATTCAACGTCTCCACAATGGCGTCCATACTATGCATTCCAACGCCGAATACAAGTATCAATGTAAGAAGGGCACACGCACTGGAAATGATGTGTCTTTCCACAATTTCGGTAACAATCAATACGAACATTGCGATAAAGATTATTACTGCAAAAATTTGTGCTAACATAACTTTTACTTCCTCTCTTTGTTTTTTGTGTTTTCCGGTTCACACCGATTTATCTTTCATTCATTGAAACATTAACCATTTCTTTGGAAATGTTGAGCGCATGGTCCTCAATTCGCTCGAAATCCGTGAGTATTTCAGAACTCTTTCATGCCAGACGATGATATCTTCCTCTTTTTCTAAAAGCACAATAAATAATTTATCACAAATTTTTTGTAATTCAACTATTTCTTCTGGCTCCCACAGATGCCAATAGGGCAGTAATACAAGTACCGATATTCTGACCCAAAAGTACATATGCAGCACTGGAAAGACCAATAACTCCACTTCCCGCCAAAGCCTGCAAAATAGACCTATGTAATAGGCTTTGTTTCTAAGAGATTATTAAACTCGTTTTTTACCATCCAAATCGTGAATATAGTTCAAGACGGCTATCCTGTAATGTATGTCTGACGACTCTACTTCACAGATAACCCTATCGGAATAAGAATTGTTGTCTAAAATGTTTGCAACCAATAAAATGCAAAGAAGCATTCTGACATCTTTTTTTCCTGCAGACGACTGATTCACAAGCTGCAAAACCGGAGATTCGCTCTTTGCACCTACAATCTGTACAGTTGCCGATTTTACTTCTGAAATAGTTGCCCCGCCTGAATAAACAGCCATTGCAACGTTCTCATTTCTTGTATTTTGCGTATGAAAAAGCGCTTCTGCTTCATCGAAATTCATTCCAAACAAAAGCAGAATTATAGCAATACCATAACATAAAATTGTACTTGCTATCTTATGCATACAAAATACTCCTTACTTGCAGGATAAGGCGCATATAAACCACACACCTTACACATAATAACACAAACATTAAAAAACAACCAGTCCTATTATGTAAATTCCGAGTAAATGAAGCGGATAATATATGTAAAATAAATGCTTCATTTTCAGTTTCCCGCGTTCTCCATTGTATAGTGCCATCAGCAGTGGCGTCAAAAGTGCATACCACTGGATACCACCCATTTTTATCCCGAGCAGCCCCAGCATAAGCGTCATAATCACAATTTTGGCTCTACGGGATTTACCAAGATAAATACTCACCGGAAAAAGCACACCAATCAATCCATAATCAATGAAAAAATCCGTATCTGCCAGAATCCACGGCAGTATTATACAAACAAAGGTTGCCGCCAAAATTCCCAGCCCACAATACAAATACGCCGGAATGCATTTTTTCTTTCTTGCATATTCCAACAAAAAGATGAGACCTATCGCCATAGAAAACGTCACCAAAACACATTGGTACCAGGACCCCATCGCCACAAAATAGACAATCTGACAAATCATAGCCAGACCTGCCATAGTAAGCAGATACTTCTTTTTGGATTTTGTATATGCGCAGCCTTCTGCAATCATATATGCAAAAATGGGGAATGAAAGCCGACCGAAAATCTGTAAAATCTCTATTTGCGGCAAAAGTTGTTTCCCTATATGGTCACAGGTCATAGCAAGCAGTGCCATTATCTTCAATTGATTGCTGTTCATTCCGATAAAATGCGACTTGGTTGTTTCCATAATTCCCCCGCTAAATATGTCTTCAGTTTCATTTAAGGTTCCTCATATATGATAGCTGATAAATAGAATAATTAGCAAGGAGGACTTTACAATTGATTGAAGTAAAAAATCTAACCAAGCGGTACGGAAATCATACCGCCGTTTCAGATTTGTCATTCACCATTCAAAAAGGACAAATCTATGGTTTTCTTGGTCCTAATGGTGCGGGCAAATCCACGACAATGAACATTATGACCGGATGTCTTGCGGCCAGTAGCGGAGATGTAGATTATTACCGATACGCCCGCATTCAAGGCTCAGATATGGTCTATCTGATTGAACCGGATTTATATTCTACTGTTTCTCATACATCCTATCATTCTCTTTTACCGACAATAAATGAAACGGATGAAACAGAAGCTACAACTTCTGATTCTCAATAAATATTACCCCTCAAGATGAGAAGACCCCGGGAATTTTTCCCGAGGTCTTCTTACCTTCTCTAAAAATATATTATAACTATACCTAATTTAATCTCTATTTATCTCTGTACACGGCCTGAACCGTCGCCGCCCGCAAGTTTTTCAACTTCCGCTACGCTTACACGGTTGTAGTCGCCTTCAACGGAATGTTTAAGGGCTGATGCCGCTACTGCAAATTCAATTGCTTCCTGTGTAGTTTTTCCGGAAAGAAGTGCATAAATCAAACCACCGCCAAAGGAATCTCCGCCGCCTACACGGTCAACAATGTGCAAGTGATAACTCTTTGAAAAACAGTAGTTTTCACCATCATAAAGCATTCCTGCCCAGTCATTATCACTGGCTGAAATAGATGTACGAAGTGTGATAGCCACTTTTTCAAATCCAAATTTATCTTTCAGCTGTTTTGCCACGGATTTATATCCTTCGTGATTCAGTTTACCGCCATAAATATCCGTATCTTCTGCCTCAATACCGAATACATCTTTTGCATCTTCTTCGTTAGAAATACAAACATCCACATACTGACAAAGCTCTGTCATAGCTTCTCTTGCTTCTTCTCTGGTCCAAAGTTTTCCACGATAGTTTAAGTCACAGGAAACCTTTACACCTTTTGCTTTTGCCGCCTTTAAAGCTTCTTTACAGATTTCCACTACGTTTTTACCAAGTGCAGGTGTAATACCTGTAAAATGGAACCAGTCTGCGCCATCAAAAATTTCATCCCAGTTAAAGTCGTCTGCAGTCGCTTCGCTGATAGCGGAATGCGCTCTGTCATAAATACATACGGAACCTCGCTGAGAAGCACCTTTTTCAAGGTAGTAGATACCTACTCTGTCACCGCCACGGGTAACCTTTGATGTATCCACACCAAAATATCTAAGCGAATCAACCGCCGCCTGTCCGATTGCATGCTTTGGAAGTTTTGTGACATAAACACTGTCTAAACCGTAATTTGCCAAGGAAACTGCCACATTGGCTTCGCCGCCGCCAAATGTCGCCTGCATCTGGTCATTCTGGAAAAAACGGTAATATCCCATTGGTGCAAGGCGGAGCATAATTTCTCCGAAAGTAACAACTTTAGCCATTATTTTCTTGCCTCCTTTACAATTTCTACCGACTGTTTACAAAGGTCAATGATTTCATCCCATTTCTGGTTTTCAATTAAATCAGCAGTTACCATATAAGAACCACCGCAAGCGCAAATTACCGGTGCTGATAAGTATTCTTTCAAGTTTTTAAGTGAAATACCACCTGTCGGCATTACCTTAAACATCGGGAACGGTGCATTCATCGCTTTAATTTTTGCTAGTCCCCCTGACTGCTCTGCCGGGAAGAATTTTAAAACTTCCAGACCGAATTTATACGCTGCGTGATAATCTGTAGGTGTGGTACACCCCGGGAAAATGGCAATGCCTTTTTCCTGACAATACTGAACCAATTCACCATCAAATCCCGGTGTTACGATAAACTCAGCGCCTGCTGCCAAAGCCTTATCCACATGTTCTGTTGTAAGAACCGTACCTGCTCCAACGAGCATATCCGGATGAGCTTCTTTCATAAGACGGATAGCCGTATCCGCTCCTGCGGCGCGGAAAGTCACTTCCGCTACAGGTAATCCGCCCTCACAAAGTGCGTCTGCAAGAGGCTTTGCATCACGCTCCGGATTTGTTAATTTGATAACCGGTACTACGCCGATTTCTTCAATTCTTTTATTTACATCTGACATTTTTCTACACTCCTATATTCTTAGTTTATACGCCTGAATAAGCTGAGAAACCACCATCAATCGGAAGTACCACACCTGTAATAAAGCCTGCTGCTTCTTCATTGATTAAGAATAATAAACCACCTTCCAATTCTTCGCTTTCACCGAAACGTCCCATTGGTGTAGCCGCAAGAATTTTTCCTGTACGGGCAGTTGGCGAGCCATCTTCATTCCATAACAATTTCGCATTTTGCTGTGTTGAGAAAAATCCCGGTGCAATGGCATTTACACGGATTCCCACCTTTGAAAAATGCACTGCGAGCCACTGTGTAAAGTTAGAAATCGCAGCTTTTGCACCTGAATATGCAGGAATTTTTGTAAGTGGTGTGTAAGCGTTCATAGAAGAAATATTTAAAATGTTACAACCCTTTCTACCTACCATCTGACGGGCAAATGCCTGTGTCGGAATGAGTGTTCCAAGGAAGTTTAAGTTAAATACGAAGCCTACGCCACTTGCGTCCAAATCAAAAAAGCTCTTCGTATCTGCGTCGATATCGCCCATTTCAAAGTATTCTTTGTCTGTTGTAGCTTTTGGATTGTTTCCGCCGGCACCGTTAATCAAAATATCACAAGGTCCCAAATCTTCCATAACCTTGTCTGCTACCTGATAGCAGATATCTTTATCTAATACGTTACAGCTGTACGCTTTTGCAACGCCGCCTTCAGAGGTGATTTCCTCGGCATATGCCTTTGCTGCTTCTTCATTAAGATCAAGAAGTGCCACTTTTGCGCCTGCTCTTGCCAAAACCTTTGCAAAGTAACTGCAGAGTACCCCACCTGCACCTGTTACAACAGCAACTTTCCCTGTTAAATCTGTGTTCAATACATTCTTGTTCATTCCCAAAATACCTCCCGTTTTTTATTTATTTTAAATTCTTTTCACAAGCTTCAAATAAACCATTGATATAGGTTGCACCAAGTGCACGGTCAAATAATCCGTAACCCGGCTTACCTGTTTCACCCCAAATCATACGACCGTGGTCAGGACGAACATATCCGTCAAAGCCTGCCTCTACCAAAGCCTTAACCACTTCGTACATATCAAGCGAACCACAAGATGATAAGTGTGCTCTTTCTTCAAAAGAACCATCTTCCATAATCTTAACGTTTCTGATATGCATAAAAGCAATTCTGTCTATTTCGGCATATTTTTTCACCATCGCCGGAATGTCGTTGCTTTCGGCACAGCCAAGGCTGCCTGTACATAAGCATAAGCAGTTAGCAGGACTGTCAACGAGCGCAAGGAATCTGTCAAGGTTTGCTTCGTTTGTAATGATACGAGGAAGACCGAAAATCGGATATGGCGGGTCATCCGGATGAATCGCCATTTTTACGCCACATTCCTCAGCCACAGGAATCACCTTTTTTAGGAATTTTTCAAGATTTTTCCAAAGTCCTTCTTCGCCGATTTCACCATATGCTGTAATCAATTCTCTTACTTCTTCCTGGGTATAGCTTGAATCCCAGCCCGGAAGATGAATGTCATCCTTTAACGGATCAAGACCTTTCATCTGTTCCCAGTACATAACAAGACTTGTAGAACCATCAGCCGCTTTTTTGTCAAGCTGTGTACGTGTCCAGTCAAAGAC
>CAZMND010000064.1:0-11928 GCA_964567585.1 uncultured Lachnospiraceae bacterium | reverse complement strand
TTTTGATACTGCTTTCCATCAGACAATGCCGAAGAAAGCCTTTTTATACGGTCTTCCATACGAATATTATGATAAATACAAAGTAAGACGTTATGGTTTCCACGGAACAAGCCACGATTTTGTTTCAAATCGTGCGGCCGAAATTCTTGGAAAAACACGTGAAGACTTAAACATTGTAGTTTGTCACTTAGGAAACGGTGCTTCTGTTTCTGCGGTAAAAGAAGGTAAGAGTGTAGATACTTCTATGGGCTTAACTCCGCTTGAAGGCTTGATTATGGGTACCCGTAGTGGTGATATGGACCCTGCAATCATTACTTTCCTTGCAGAAAAAGAAAACTTAAGTGCAAAAGAAGTAATTGATATTTGTAACAAAAAGTCAGGTATGCTTGGTCTTTCAAACGGCGTATCCAGCGACTTCAGAGATTTGGCTGCTGCCGAAGAAGCAGGCAACGAATATGCAAAAGATGCACTGGAAACTTATGCGTATAGAGTGGCAAAATATATCGGTGCGTATGCAATGGGAATGAAGGGACTTGATGCGGTTGTATTTACGGCAGGTATCGGTGAAAACAACTTTTCTCTTCGTGCAAAAATTTGCGAATATTTAAGTATTTTTGATACAAAAATTGATGATGCAAAAAATAATGTTCGCGGCGAGGAAGCAATCATTTCTACAGAGGATTCCAAAGTGAAGGTTATGGTTATTCCAACCAACGAAGAATTGGCAATTGCAAG
The DNA here is from genome assembly GCA_964567585.1 of uncultured Lachnospiraceae bacterium. Lineage (GTDB taxonomy): Bacteria > Bacillota > Clostridia > Lachnospirales > Lachnospiraceae > CALZKI01. Next base: position 11,193 of record CAZMND010000064.1, on the reverse strand, counting down.
AGAAACAGTTGCGCTTCTTTAATAAATTTGAATTAAGGATGAAAATATATGGCAATAAAGATTCTGCTACCTGAAAAAGTGAATATGATTATCCATACCATTCAGGTAGCAGGCTTTGAAGCCTATGCGGTTGGCGGCTGCGTTCGCGACAGTATTTTAGGGCGTGTGCCTGATGATTGGGATATTACCACATCGGCAAAGCCGGAAGATATTAAAAAATTATTTAAAAGAACGATAGACACAGGCATTGAACACGGAACAGTAACCGTAATGCTTGGTAATGAAGGATTTGAAGTAACTACCTATCGAATTGATGGCGAATATGAAGACAGCCGCCACCCGAAGGAAGTTACTTTTACTTCTAATTTGAGAGAAGATTTGAAAAGACGTGACTTCACAATCAATGCTATGGCGTATAATGATGAAGTTGGTCTTGTGGATATTTTTGAAGGAATAGAGGATATTGAAAAAAAAGTAATCCGATGCGTCGGAGATGCCAAGGAACGTTTCACAGAAGATGCGCTTCGTATGATGCGGGCTGTACGATTTTCCGCCCAGCTTGGATATTCCATTGATGAGGGCACAAAAGAAGCCATTAAAGAGCTTGCGCCGACTCTTCAAAAAATCAGTGCGGAAAGAATCCAGGTGGAGCTTGTAAAACTGGTTACATCAAGCAATCCGGACTACTTAAAAATTGCCTATGAAACGGGTATCACGGCACAGGTTTTACCGGAGTTTGATCTTTGTATGAAAACTGAGCAGAACAATCCACACCATATGTACAGTGTGGGCGAGCATACCCTTTGGGCTATGAAATATATTGAAAACGATAAGGTGCTTCGACTTGCCATACTTTTTCATGATATGGGCAAACCAAAGGCGCTTACCACGGATGAAAAAGGAATTCATCACTTCCACGGACACAATGAAATCAGCAGTCAGATTGCAAAGGAAGTCCTGCGAAGACTTCGTTTTGACAATGATACGATTCATAAAGTGGAAAGACTTGTTTTTTATCACGATTACCGGCCTGCGCTCACAGACAAGTCCGTGAGAAGGTTTGTGACAAAAATCGGTAAAGATTTGTTCCCATCATATTTACTTGTGCAAAAAGCGGATACGTTGGCACAAAGTAACCACAAGAGGGAAGAAAAAATTAAAAATATTGAAAGTGTGAGACAAATTTTTGAGGGCATTTTGGAAAGAGAAGAATGCTTAAGCCTTAAAGATTTGGCCGTAACGGGAAAAGATTTAATTAACCTTGGAATCAAGCCGGGAAAAGAAATCGGTGAAATTTTAAACGGATTTTTGGAAATGGTTATTGAGAATCCGGAGCTTAATAAAAAAGAAATTTTATTAAACAATCTTCAGGGGAAGTAATACTTTTTAAAAACCTCTCATAAGATAGGATATATCTGTGAATGGGAGGAATGAAAGTGAATGACAGAGCTGTTAGTTTATTGGAACAGTATGATTTAGAGGTGCTTCGTACCAGAAAGGGACGAGGCGCTATTCTTTGTGAAACCTCCAATGGCTTGTACATTTTTAAAGAATATGAAGGCTCCTTAGAAAAACTGGAGTTTCAAAACGAACTGCTTAAAGGTTTAAAAGAGCAGGGGAAAGAGTGCGTAGAACAAATTGTGCCGACAAAAGAAGGCAATTTGATTGTTACGGATTATGAACGGATTAATTATTTCCTGAAAACCTATTTTGAGGGCAGAGAATGTAATATAAATGACGAAAATGAAAGAGTTGAGGCGGTCAGATTTCTCGCCGGAATACATAAGGATATGTCTGTACCAAAGGATGTGACATTTTATCCAAAGTCAAATATTATTTTGGAGTTCGAAAAACATAACCGCGAAATGAAAAAAGTGAAGCGCTTCCTACGTGACAGAAGCCAGAAAAACGGTTTTGAAATCTATCTGATGCAAAATTATGACCTTTTTTATGATAAAGCAATCGAAGCTACGGAAAATTTAAAAGAATTTTTTACGGATTTGGAGCAGGAGTATCTGGATGAAAAGCGGCCTATTTGTCATGGTGATTTTCAGTATCACAACTTGCTGAAAACCGATACGGGTTTTGCCCTGATTAATTTTGAAAAGTGCGTGGTGGATTATCCTGTCAGGGATTTGTATTATTTTATGCGAAAGCTTTTGGAAAAAAACAACTGGTCCACAGCGCTTGGAGAAGAATTGATTTATGCCTACAATGATATCTATCCGCTATGCGCATATGATATGATTCAGCTTTACTATCGTTTTGCATATCCGGAAAAATTTTGGAAAATCGTGAATTTTTACTACAATAACCGGAAAGTGTGGGTGCCCGATAAGGTCTGTGAAAAGTTGGGTAAGCTGATACAGGCAGAAGAACTGCGACAAGGATTTTTAGATAATTTATCAAATATGCTTCTAGGAAAATAAAAAGATAACAATTTCTACTTAACGGACATAGTCCTGAGGCGTAGAAATTGTTATCTTTTTATTTTGCGCTATATGTACTGGTAATTTTGATATTTTTTTTGTAAGATAGGAGAAGGATATTCCTATCTATAGAAGGGAGAAGGAAAATGAAGCAAAACTTTATAAAAAGTATGATTGTCTTTTTGCTTTGTATATTATTTACGGGCTGCTCACAGGATGAGCCTGTTACGGATATTTCAAACTCCGGTTTTGTGGAGGCTACTCCGGGAAGTTATGATTCTATGGATACTGCAGTTTTGGTTTCCAAGAATAACGATGAAACACTTACTTTTATGAATATAGAAACCGGTAAAAGATATACTTTATCTTATACCGGAGCTACAACTATGTGGGACAAGTATGGCGAAGCCATTTCTATGGCACAGCTATCGGAAGGCGATATTGTAGATGTGAAGTTTTTGAAAGGAAAGAAAAAGCTTGCGGATATTGCCCTTCATTCAGATGCGTTTACATATACGGATGTAACCAAGTACGAAATCAATGAGTTTACCAGAACCTTTACCATCGTAAAAGAAGCTTTTCAGTATTCGGAGGATGTGGTAATTGTTTCTGACGGAAGACAGATAGAACTGATGGATTTAAACGAAGCAGATGTTTTGTCTATACAGGGAATCGGATCCACGATTTACAGTATTGCTGTGGATAAGGGTCATGGGTATTTAAAACTTGCCAATGACGAATATTTTATCGGCGGCTGGATAGAAATCGGAACCTCTATGATAAGGCCGATTACAGATGATATGTTACTGGTTGTTCCGGAAGGAAAATACGAGGTATTATTTACCAACAAAGGAAACAGCGGAACGAAGAAGGTGACAATCGGCAGGGATGAAGAAGTTACGGTTGATATCGGTGATTTTGAAATCAAGGAAATCCAGTACGGAAAAGTTATTTTTACTATGAATCCGACAGATGCGTTATTGTATATTGACGGAAAACTTGTAGATACGTCTGCTGCCGTTTCCTTAGAATATGGAATTCATCAGTTAATTGCAGTAGCCTCGGGTTATGATACTCTGACCCAGTATATTAAAGTTGGTCAGGAATCCGCAGGCGTCAGCATTACTATGGAAAAAGAGTCTGGCGATGATGAACAGGATGAAGAAGAGGAAGAAGAGGACGAAAGTGAAACGGTAGATATCAGCAGTTCTTATAAAGTTTATATTGATACTCCGGAAGGGGTAGAGGTTTATTTGAACGGTAATTATATCGGTATTTCTCCGGTAAGCTTTGCAAAGAAACCGGGTACGCATACCATTACTTTGCGTAAAAACGGCTATGTAACCCGAAGCTATACTATCGAAATTGACAGCGAAGAAAAGGACGTAACTTACTCTTTTGCAGATTTATTGGAAAGTGAAACAAGTACTTCGAAAGCATCTGATGGAGAAGAGAGCGAAAGCAGTGAAAATGAAACAGAAACCGAGGAAAGTACGTAGTGAAAAAGCAATACACCTTTGAAGAATTTATAGAAATAATCAGGGCACTTAGAAGCGAAAACGGTTGTCCATGGGATAGAGAACAGACGCATAACAGTTTAAAGCCTTGTATGACGGAAGAGGCCGCGGAGCTTTTGGCAGCTATCCGAATTTATGATACCACCGGTAATTATGAAAATATGAGAGAGGAACTGGGAGATATTTTACTGCAGGTTGTTATGCACTCTCAGATTGCATCGGAGGAAGGTCTATTTTCCATAGATGATGTGATATCTGAGGTCAGCGAAAAAATGATTCGAAGACATCCGCATGTTTTTGGCTCTGTAAAAGCGGACACGGCAGATGAGGTTTTAAGTAACTGGGACGATATCAAAAAGAAAGAAAAAGAAGCTCAGTCCTGGGTAGAATCTCCGCTTCGGGAAATTCCGATTGAGTTGCCGGCTTTGGTAAGAGCTACCAAGATTTTAAAAAAGCAGGATAAGTTATACGAGGCAACACCGGACTGTGAAACAACACTGCATATGTTAAAAACTGCCGTTTCAGATATGGAAAGTATTTTGAGCGAAGCGGACACAGATAAGGAAAAACTTGAAAATTGCTTTGCAAAAGTGCTTTTACTTTTGTCGAATATTGCGATGAAAAATAAAATTTCTTCGGAACAAGTCTTGACAGATGGAATCGAAGAAATAATTGATAAATATGAGCCGAAAAATGGGAAATAACCTTGACAAACAATGGAAAATCTTCTATAACTAGTTGTAGGCGTTTTATAAACGTGAAACTATGATAACTCATTTCAAGAGGAGGAGTTCAAAAATGAACAAGACAGAATTAGTAGCAGCTATGGCTGAAAAAGCTGGTTTAACAAAAAAAGATGCTGAAGCAGCATTAGCAGCATTTGTTAGCGTAGTAGCAGATGAATTAAAGAAAGAAGAAAAAGTACAGTTAGTAGGTTTCGGTACATTCGAAGTAGCTAAGAGAGAAGCTAGAGAAGGTAGAAATCCTCAGACTGGCGCAACTATGAAAATTGCAGCTTCTAAAGCTCCAAAATTCAAAGCTGGTAAAGCATTAAAAGATATGGTTAACGCTTAATTCAATCTTTAAGGACCTGCATATTTGCGGGTCCTTTTTACTTTATATTTGTATAAGGGAGAGAGTATGAGATTAGATAAATATTTAAAGGTTTCCAGACTGATTAAAAGACGCACTGTTGCAAATGAAGCTTGTGACGGAGGTAGAGTTTTTATTAACGATAAGCCGGCAAAAGCTTCAACTAATGTAAAGGTGGGAGATATTATTGCCATTCAGTTTGGTAATAAAGAAGTAAAGGTAGAGGTTCTGGATATTCAGGATACAACCAAAAAAGACGAAGCAAAAGAATTATTCAGGTATATTTAAGATAATCCCCTAATATAATCTATAAGAAATTATATGGGGGATTTTTATATGGAAGATTTAAATAGTTTGAACAAAAGAACACATAAGATTTCTATGAGTAACCGAAGAAATGTGAGTATTACCGGTGTGAACGACGTGTTGAGCTTTGATGTGAAAGAAGTGCTACTCGAGACAGAGCTTGGAATGCTTATGTTAAAAGGTTCTGATTTGCATATTGGCAGGCTGACACTGGACAAAGGGGAAGTGGATGTGGAAGGAAAAATAGACAGTCTTACATATTCTGAGCACGATTCTTTTGCAAAAAAAGGCGAATCCATCTTAGGAAAACTTTTTAAGTAGGTTTTTATGAGTCCGGACATTTATGTGGAATCGAGGCATATCGGTTATGCCATTTTGTGGGGGCTGGAATTGGCAGTTTTTTATGATGCAATTTCCATCTTCAGAAATGTGGTCAGGCATAAGAATTTCTTCGTTTATTTGGAAGATTTTTTCTATTGGATAGCATGTGCACTTTTTGTATTTGTACATTTGTATGAAATCGGTGACGGATACATCCGCTGGTATATGGCATTGGGGGTAGGTATCGGAATGCTGGCATATAAGCTTACCTTAAGTAAATGGGTTGTGAAGGGTATTTCTTATGTACTAAATAAAATCAAATGGCTGCTTAAAAAAATCATAGGGATACTGTTGAAACCGTTTTATATGGCATTTCGTAAAATGAGGCGTCTTTTTGGCTATATCAGAACCCGTATAAAGAGTGTTTTCCGCTTGCTAAAAAAGAAGTTGACGCTTGCTGTGAAAATGCTTAAAATAGCATTATGTAAACGATAACTGCTATTTTTAAAGGAGTGCTTATGGCAACAAATAACGGAAAGCGTAAACCTGCGTTTCGAAGAAAAACCCATAATCGTGCGAGTATGATTTTGATAACCATTGTAGTGATTGTTATGACTATCATTGTTGGGTACAGCGTTCAACAGATGAATATCGAACTGAAAGAAAATCAGGATAAAATAGACAGTCTCAATGAACAAATTGCGGATGAAGAAAAACGCAAAGAGGAAATTGAAGAATACAAAGAGTATGTAGAAACAGATGAGTTTGTGGAAGATACAGCCAGAGAAAAACTGGGACTTGTATATGAGGACGAGGTTGTTTTTATAAAAGAAGAGGATTAGTATAAAAGCGATAGCAGACATTTATGTGACTGTTATCGTTTTTTTGTTGTCGGAATATGCGATAAATAATTGTTTTTACGACAGTGGATTTGACAAAATCTGCTTTGTTTTTTTAGTATAATCAGCCTCTAAAAGAGCATGTTTATTAAAGGCAGGATTTGTATATGAAAAAGCAGGAAATGAAAACGTATTTGGTGAATGATTTTGGAAAGCAAAAACTGATAATGTATGCAAACAGTTTTCGCAATCTGGCAAGAACCTACAATGATATTGATAGGGGAATGAAGGATAATGAAAGCAGGCAGGATTACATAGTCAAGCAAAAATTATATGAAAACAGAGAGGTCTTGGCAGATCATATCAATGAATTGGCAGATGTGTTGTGTACTGTTGCTGAAGAAAATATTACAGAAAAAGAACTAACCAAAAAGCAGGAAAAATTATTGGTCCAGCAGCTAAAGCGTAACAGACTGGTGATGGAAAGGTTTTGCTATGCAAAAAAAGAGAATGGATTTGTTGAAATACGCATGTGTTTAAAATATATAGGGAAAGGTCAATGCTCCACAGCAAAAATGGCCAGGATTCTGTCTGTTGTTCTGGAAGAGGAAATTATACAGAAGGAAAGTTCGCCACTATACATAATGGATGAGTTTTTGTCCTTTTCGTTTGTATGTAAACCGAATTATTATGCTGATACAGGGGTGGCAAAGGCGGTAAAAGAAACCGAAAAATTTTCCGGTGACAGTTATGGTTTTTTAGAAGATGAAAAAGGTCATTTTGCGGTTCTGCTTTCGGATGGAATGGGTTCGGGAAACAAAGCGATGGCTGACAGTACTTTAGTTATTGAATTGTCAGAGCATTTTTTGGAGGCGGGATATCCACTGGATAAAGCGATGCGTCTGATTAACGGAGCGCTTGTCTCAGGAGTGGAAAATAAAAATATGTCTACGTTGGATGTGTGTGATATTAATTTACATACGGGAGAGTGTGCTTTTGCGAAAGTAGGAGCTGCTGTTTCTTTTATAAAAAGAGAAAATTATGTGGAGAAAATTGAGGCAGGAAATTTACCCCTCGGCATTTTTGCGGATATGGAGCCAGAGGTCATAATGCGTAGTCTGCAAGCCGGAGACTATGTTGTTTTGGTTTCGGATGGCGTTTTGGAAGGTCTTGGTCAGGTCATCGGTGAAGACGGGCTGTATGATTTTTTGTGTGCCATGGACACTTTGAGTGCCAAGGAAATGGCAAATCATCTTTTAAACTATGTCATTCGGGTCTGCAACGGAAAAATCAGGGATGATATGACAATTCTGGTGGCCAAAATCATTGATTTTTAGAGCCAAGTCCGATATATTAACTAGTAGGACTAAACTAGCGGAGAAGACTATGTATCGGAAATTTGTGCAATTTATTGAAAAGAATGAATTAATTGAACAAAACGAAAAATTAGTTGTGGGTGTTTCTGGAGGCGCTGATTCGGTGTGCCTCCTATCTTTGTTGTGCAAATTGCGTGAAGAAATGGCACTTGATCTGACAGTGGTGCACATTAACCATAGTATCAGACCGGAGGCTGCGGAAGATGCTATCTTTGTTGAGAAACTGTGTGAAAAATACGGCCTTCCCTTTGTTTTAAAGACTTACCCGGTAAACGAGCTGGCAAAAGAGTGGAATATGTCGTCTGAGGAGGCCGGAAGAAAGGTGCGTTACCAAGCTTTTTCGGAGGTTTTGGGTGATGCAGACGGAAAGATTGTGGTAGCCCACAATCAGAACGATGTGGCGGAAACTGTGCTTTTTAATTTGTTCAGAGGTAGCGGTAGCGCAGGTCTTACGGGAATCAGACCGAAAAACGGAAATATTGTACGTCCGCTTTTATGTTTTTTGAGGGAAGAAATCGAAAATTATTTGCATGAAAATCAGTTAAGATATTGTATAGATAAAACAAATTTGACAGATGATTATACGAGGAACAAAATTCGAAATCATATTTTGCCATATGTGGAGGAGCATGTTGTAAAGGGTAGTGTTGCCCATATATATAATACGGCAGGTCTTCTTAAGGAGCAGGAAGACTACCTCGAAACAGAGGTAGATAGTGCACTTAACGAAGTTGCCGTTTTGGATGGGGAGCATTGCATATATGAAATAGACCGGGTGAAATTTTCTAAATTGCATATATTTTTGCAAAAGAAGATTTTATATAAAATAATTGAACAACTTTCAGGCAGTAAAAAAGATATTACTGCAAAGCATATAGAGAATGTGCTCGGACTGTTTGGTAAAGAAGGTATGAAATCGGTCAGTTTACCCTATAATTTACAGGCAAAATCTTCATATGAATGTGTTTGTGTCGGATTAATGGGAAATAATACAGACGAAGAGATTCGTGAAAGTGCCCTTGAGGATGCCAAAGGATTTACTTTTCGCGTTTTTTCTGTTAAAATGCCTGATACAATACCAGAAAAAGAATATACGAAATGGTTTGATTGTGATAAAATAAAAGGAACGCTGACGGTAAGAACCTGGCGAGAGGGTGATTTTCTGATGGTCCAGAACGGACAACACAGAAAATTAGTCAGCAGATATTTTATTGATGAAAAGATACCAAAAGATGAAAGAGCAAAAATGCTTCTTTTAACTGATGGTTCACATGTTTTATGGATTATTGGGAAAAGAATCAGCGATTATTATAAAATTACAGAAACGACGAAGCAAATTTTAGAGATACAATACGATGGAGGTTTTTAAAATGGAAAAGCATTATGTAAAAGTACTTCTTTCAGAAGAAGAAGTAGACAAAAAAATTCAGGAATTAGGGGATCAGATTTCTAAGGACTATGAAGGGAAAGAAGTGCATTTGGTTTGTGTATTAAAAGGCGGCAGCTTTTTTATGTGTGAACTGGCGAAAAGAATTACGGTTCCGGTATCTTTAGACTTTATGTCTGTATCCAGCTATGGTGGAGATACAAAGTCAAGCGGTATTGTGAAGATTGTGAAAGATCTTGATGAACCGTTGGTAGGAAAAGATGTTCTTGTTGTAGAAGATATTATCGATTCAGGAAGAACTCTCAGCTATTTGCTTGAAATGTTAAAGGATAGAAAACCGGCCAGCCTCAAGCTTTGTACGCTCTTGGATAAACCGGAAAGACGTGTTGTGGATGTAAATATTGATTATACAGCTTTCCAGGTACCGGATGAATTCGTGGTTGGTTACGGTTTGGATTACGATCAGAAATATCGTAATTTACCATATATTGGTGTAGTGGAATTTGAATAATCGCTAGGTTATTCAAAAGGAGGATATTTTGGACAAGGAAAAAAGGGGCATAAGCCCATCGATCATTTTAATTTTTGTTTTACTTGCTGTGACGATTTGGATGAGTTTCTGGAACAACGCAGATACAAATTATTCGAAATCCGAATTGATTGCAGACTTGGAGTTTGATAATGTTACGGCGGTTAAAATCCAGCCCAACAAAGAGACTCCAACGGGTGTTATCACTATCCAGTTAAAGGATGGAGATGTAAAGACACTCTATGTTACGGATGTAATGGAAGCAGAGCAACTTGTAAGGGAAGCCGGTGTGGAACCGAAGATTTTGGATATTCCGCGTGAGAACTGGTTTTTGACTTATGTATTGCCTTTATTGTTGTTTATTATTTTAGTGGTAATGTTGTTCTTTATGACTTCATCCAGAGCTTCAGGCGGTGGAAACAGTGCCAATGCCAAAATGATGAATTTTGGTAAGAGTCGGGCTAAAATGGCGGATGAAAAGGACAGGGTTACTTTCAAAGAGGTGGCAGGCCTTAAAGAAGAAAAACAGGATTTGGAAGAAATTGTACAGTTTTTAAAAGAGCCGACCAAATTTACAAAGGTTGGTGCAAGAATTCCAAAGGGTGTACTGTTAGAGGGTCCTCCGGGAACAGGTAAGACCTTGCTTGCAAAGGCTATCGCAGGTGAAGCACATGTACCGTTTTTCAGTATTTCCGGTTCGGATTTCGTGGAAATGTTCGTCGGTGTAGGTGCATCCCGTGTGCGTGATTTATTTGAAACAGCGAAGAAAAACGCCCCCTGTATTGTTTTTATTGATGAAATTGACGCAGTTGCCCGTAAAAGAGGTACAGGTATGGGCGGTGGCCACGATGAAAGAGAACAGACCTTAAACCAGTTACTTGTTGAAATGGACGGCTTTGGTATTAATGAAGGTATCATCGTAATGGCGGCTACAAACCGTGTTGATATTTTGGACCCTGCTATTTTAAGACCGGGGCGTTTTGACCGTAAAATTACAGTTAGTACTCCTGACGTGGGTGGCAGAGAAGATATTTTGAAGGTTCATTCTAAAAATAAACCACTGGGCGATGACGTGGATTTGAAACAGGTTGCGCAGACAACTGCAGGTTTTACAGGGGCTGATCTTGAGAACCTGATGAATGAAGCAGCAATTCGTGCGGCTATGGAAGATCGAAGCTACGTGGTTCAGGAGGATATTCAGAAGTCCTTTATCAAAATCGGTATCGGCTCAGAAAAGAAGAGTAGAATTATTTCTGACAAGGAAAAGAGAATTACGGCTTATCACGAAGCAGGACATGCGATTTTATTCCATGTTTTACCGGATGTAGGGCCTGTTTATACAGTTTCTATTATTCCTACTGGTGTTGGCGCAGCAGGTTATAAAATGCCATTGCCTG
>CAZMND010000063.1:0-12010 GCA_964567585.1 uncultured Lachnospiraceae bacterium | reverse complement strand
GCGGCCAACTATTATGCGGTTTTCAATATATGTGAAGCGGGAGACCACGTAATTATGTCTTCCACAGTTTACGGCGGTACCTTTAACTTGCTTACCGTAACAATGAAAAAAATGGGTATTGAATGTACGGTTGTTAATCCGGATGATTCTTTGGAAGAATTAAACAAGGCATTTAAACCGAACACAAAATGTGTTCTTGCAGAAACCATTGCAAATCCTGCAATTGTAGTTTTAGATATCGAAAAATTTGCCGAGGCGGCACATTCTCACGGAGTGCCACTCATTATTGACAATACGTTTGCAACACCGATTAATTGTAATCCGTTCAAATGGGGTGCTGATATTGTTACACATTCCACGACAAAATATATGGATGGACATGCTACTTGTGTAGGTGGTGCCATTGTAGATTCAGGTAATTTTGACTGGATGGCTCATGCAGATAAATTTCCGGGACTTTGTACACCGGATGAATCTTATCATGGTATTACATATGCAGAAAAATTTGGTAAAGCTGCGTACATTACAAAAGCAACAGCACAGCTTATGAGAGATTTGGGTTCTGTCCAGTCTCCACAGAATGCTTTCCTGCTTAATTTAGGTCTTGAAACTTTACATTTAAGAATGGAAAGACACTGCAGTAATGCACAGGCAGTAGCTGAATTTTTGGAAAATCACGAAGATGTTGCATGGGTACAGTATCCGGGACTTAAGAGCAACAAATACTACGAATTGGGACAGAAGTATTTACCAAACGGAAGCTGTGGCGTTATTTCCTTTGGTTTAAAAGGCGGAAGAGCGGCGGCTGAAAAGATGATGGATAAATTAAAACTGGCTGCAATTGTAACACATGTTGCAGATGCAAGAACCTGTGTGCTTCATCCGGCCAGCCATACACACAGACAGATGAACGACGAACAGCTTGTTGAGGCAGGCGTTCAGCCGGATTTAATCCGTTTGTCCGTTGGTATTGAAAATGTAAATGATATTATTGCTGATTTGGAGCAGGCGATTGCCGAAGCATAAGGAGTTTTTATGGATAGATTAGGAATTGTAGTTCCCTGCTACAATGAAGAAGAAGTTCTGAAAATTTCATCAGAAGCCTTGAGGGTGGTTCTGGATGATTTGGTAGCAAAAAAGAAAATCTCAGAAGACAGCTTTGTTTTATTTGTAAATGATGGAAGTAAGGATAAAACATGGGAACTTATTTGTGATGAACACAAGGCACATAAGCAGATTAAAGGACTGAATCTGGCAAAGAATGTAGGTCATCAGTATGCTTTGACGGCCGGTCTTATGACCGCAAAGGATATGTGCGATGTGACAGTTTCTATTGATGCGGATTTGCAGGATGACACAACGGTTATCGAAGAAATGATTGATAAATTCCACGATGGCTGTGATATTGTTTATGGTGTCAGAAACAGCAGAAAGAAAGATACCTTCTTTAAAAGGACAACTGCTCAGGGATACTATAAAATGATGAATGCCATGGGCGTGAAAACCGTGTATAATCATGCGGATTTCAGATTGATGTCAAAACGTTCGTTGGAAGCCTTCAGCGAATACAAGGAAACAAACTTGTTTTTACGTGGTATGGTTCCGCTTCTTGGATACAAGACCGATTCGGTTTATTATGAAAGAAAAGAACGTGTGGCGGGAGAATCAAAATATCCGCTGAAAAAAATGCTGGCGCTTGCGTTTGAAGGGATTTCGTCCTTCAGTACAAAGCCGATTGATTTGATTACGGCTTTGGGAGTTGGTATTGTGTTTTTGTCAATGCTCGCAGCGGTTTATGCTTTTGTGTCCTATTTTATGGGAGACGTTGAAGCCGGTTGGACATCGCTGATTTTATCCATTTGGTTTTTGGGTGGAGTACAGCTTTTATCTATCGGGCTGATTGGGAAATATATCGGAAAGATATATACAGAAGTAAAACACAGACCAAGATATAATATTGAATGTGTTTTGGATGAGGAAGATAAGGAGTAAACTATGAAAGGTCAAAGTAGTGTTGGAAAAAGAATTATTTGGGCATTATCTATGGTAGTTCTATGCACTTTTTTGACTTTTTTTATGTCAATGTTTTTGGGAAGTGCATTCCCACAGTTGAATGTCATTTATAAGGCAGGTATACCGGTGCTTATTTTTGTGGCACTTGGTGTAGCAAGCTTTGGATTGCAGTCTTTCTTTATTCCGTTTTTAAACGATCTTTCAGTTCCAAGCGGTATTAAAAAGGTATTGCCTGTTCTTTTTATCGGCCTTGGTATTTTGATGGGGCAGTTATCTTACGATGAATATGCAACTGCGGCGCTTGAAACAGATGTGTTCCAAAACTTTATTTATAGTGGAAAAATCTATGAATCAGGCAGTCCTTTTTTTCAGGGCATTTATCAAAGCGGACTTGATTTTGTAAGCATTTTATTTGGAAATACAGTGTTTGCGGTCAGCTTTTATAACCGTGTTTATCTGGTACTTACTGCAATTTTTATGTATTTTGCATTGAAAAATATTTGCGGAAAGAAAACGCTTGCAGCAAATATATTTTTGGTATTGTTTTTTGGTGCAAAACAGACTATGGAATTAGCCGTAACACCGGATGCGACCTTGGTTTATGTGTTATGTACGGCGGTATTCTTATTCAGTGTTTCTTTGGTATATTATTTCAGAACAAGGACACAAAATCTGATTGCGCAGGTTATATCTGTCTTTGTAATGGGATGTTTGTTCGCTGTATTGTTTATCAGTGAGGCAAACAGTCTTATTTTTGCTTTGCCGGCCATTTTGGTGTCTTTCAGTGGTAAAAGCGTGCAGGATAAAAGATGGTATTATATTCTGGCAGTGGAAGGAATGTTGCTTGTATTGATTACCTGTGCGGTTGTGCTTGTTTCACAGCCTGAGTTTATTCTGGATTTTGCATTCGAATTGACTGCAATCAATGCAGTGGATTTAAAAGTGACAACTTTGCTTGTATTAAATGTTTTGGGCTTCTTAAGTGTATATGGAATGTGGAACCAGAAGTTGTATTATACGATTCCGGCACTTATGGGTATTTATTATATGTTTGCAAAACCGGAGTTTGCGAGCGGAGTCAACGGTCAGTTGTGTGTATTTTTAAGCTTTGTACTCTATGCGGCTTTGGGTGTTGGACTTTTGGACAATGAGGAAATTGAGGAGAAAGTTAAAAAAGTTAAAGTCACAGAAGAGTCAGAAACTGAAGAAGAGTTTGCGGAAGAAAAAGTAGCAGACAGTAAAGAGCAGGAAGAAATTGCCACTATTAAGGCAATGAATGAAAAACTCAATCAGGTTGATGCAAATTTTGTTCCTTTGACATTAAAGCAGCCAAAGGCGCGTGAAAAGAAGACAGTTGAATATGCTTACGAGCCTACAATTGATGAAATGAAGTATGATATCGAAGTTTCAGACGATGATGATTTTGATATTTAAATTACATAATTAACTATATATCGGAAATACTAAAAACGGATTGCAACGATAAAGGTGGTTGTAATTCGTTTTTTTATTGTGCAGATATATGGAGGTTTGTATGGAAAAAGAAGAATTAAAAGAATCCGGAATATGTGTGATAGAAAACCAGTCAAATAAACATAAAATCCAACTGATAACAGTGATTGGTGAAATTGAAGGGCATGAAAATTTGAGCGGAAGTACGAAAACAACCAAGTATGAGCATGTTTTACCTTTACTTGGAAAAATTGAAGATGATGATGAGGTAGATGGGCTGCTTCTTTTGATTAATACGGTAGGAGGGGATGTGGAAGCGGGACTTGCCATATCAGAAATGATTTCATCCCTCAGTAAACCTACCTGTTCTTTGGTTCTTGGAGGCAGTCATTCTATCGGCGTACCTATTGCGGTGAGTACAGATTATTCGTATATTGTGCCGTCGGCCACTATGGTGATTCACCCGGTCAGACTTAACGGCACTATCATTGGTGTTCCGCAAAGTTTTGAGTATTTTGAACAGATACAAAACAGAATTATTACGTTTGTAACAAGCCATAGCAATATTAAAGAAAAGAGATTGCGCGAACTTTTGTCGGAAACGGAGTTTTTGACGAAGGATATCGGCTCTGTATTGGTAGGGGAAGAAACAGTAAAAGAAGGCCTGATTAATGAGGTTGGAGGCATAAAGGAAGCCTTAATGAAATTGCATGAAATGATAACAAAATGTAAACAAAATGCTGACAAAAAGTAGTTAAAATGTTATACTGTTAAAATGAATGCCCGAACAGGAGGAGAAATTATGGCATCCGGTTCTACAAATAGAAGTACAGGAACAGGTACACGTACAAGTTCTGCTGCTAAAACAGGCACGCAGACACGTACAAGAACAAATTCTGCGCAGACAAGAAGAAAAAAACAATCAGCAGCAAATGATCAGATAATGGATGATGTTATTTTGATTGTTTCCGGTGCAGTTTGTATCTTTTTATTTTTATGTAATTTTGGAATAATCGGCAGCTTTGGTGATGCAATCAGTAGTTTTATGTTTGGCATTTTTGGGTTGTTTGCCTATGTGGCGCCGCTTTTTATTGGCGCAAGTGTTGTTTTTTATAACATAAAACGTGGAGATTATGTAGCAATTCGCAAATTCTGGTCTGTAGTCAGTTTGTGTCTTGCTTTGATGGTTATTTTTGAATTGTTCTCAGCCGATTATGGCGAAGTGATGAAATATGATATAAAGGAAATCTATGGAAGATGTTCAGATGCCAAAGCAGGCGGGGGTGTAATAATGGGCTCGCTTACTTTCTTTTTGTACAAGTTTTTGTCTCTGGTAGGTACAATTCTTGTACTTGGCGTCTGGATGATTATTTCGCTCATTTTCCTTACGGAAGGTGCGTTTATCGGTAATGTAAAACGTACAGGCAAACAAGTGATTCAGAAGTCTTATGAAGAATCCGGCAGATGGCAGGAACGTTCTGAACGTATGCGCGAAGAAAAGAACAGAAGACGCGAGGAAAACGAGGAACGCAGAAATCGTAAAGAAGAAAATAGAAGATTGGAAGAAGAGGCTAAAGAAAACGATAAGATTCTTCGTATGGAAAGAAAAGTATCCGGTGTTATGATGGATACAAATTTAAAAGAGTCTGAGCCGGAAGTTGTGACTCAAAATCCGGTACAGATTTCTATGCCGCTTGTGACAGATGATATGCATGAAATTACGCTGAATTCGGTTGTAGAAGAGTCAATTCCCAGAAAAGTGGAAGAGGACTTATCATCTATACCGGAACCGGTTATGGCGACAAAACAGCCGGAATATGTGCATGTCGCTGAAACAGTTGCAAGACCTCGGGCAGTAAAACCCGAGCCTGTGACAGATGCAGTGAAGGCGGCTGTTGAAAAAGAAATTACGCAAGCCAGCAAACCGATTGTGAAGGCATATAAATTCCCGCCAATCGATTTGTTACATAAAAGTAAGAGAGGCGGAAGCGGTAATTCGTCTACAGAATTGAAGGAAACTGCGCTTAGATTACAGCAGACACTTAAGAATTTTGGTGTAAATGTTACGATTACCGATATTAGTCAGGGTCCATCAGTAACCAGATATGAATTACAGCCGGAACAGGGTGTGAAGGTTAGTAAAATTGTTGGTCTTGCAGATGATATAAAATTGAATCTGGCAGCTACGGATATCCGTATTGAAGCACCGATTCCGGGAAAAGCTGCAGTTGGTATTGAAGTACCCAATAAAGAAAATATGGCAGTTTCCTTAAGGGATTTGTTGGAAACAAGTGATTTTAAGGAATTTGGTTCAAAACTTGCTTTTGCAGTAGGTAAAGATATCGGTGGAAAAACGGTTGTAACAGATATAGCAAAGATGCCACATATGCTTATTGCGGGAAGTACAGGTTCCGGAAAGTCTGTATGTATTAACTCGATTATTATGAGTATTTTATATAAAGCGAAACCGGATGAAGTTAAGCTCATTATGATTGACCCTAAGGTGGTTGAACTTAGTGTATATAATGGTATTCCACATTTGCTTATTCCGGTTGTGACAGATCCGAAAAAAGCAGCCGGCGCACTGCATTGGGCGGTTGCTGAAATGTCCGAACGTTACAAAAAGTTTGCAGACTTAAATGTGCGTGATTTAAAGGGCTATAATAAAGCAGTGGAGGCTTCAGGCGGCGTAATTGACGGGGAAGTTGTCAGTACAATGCCTCAGATTTTGATTATCGTAGATGAGTTGGCAGATCTTATGATGGTAGCACCGGGAGAGGTGGAAGAGTCTATCTGTCGTCTGGCACAGCTTGCGAGAGCGGCAGGAATTCATTTGATTATTGCGACTCAGAGACCGTCCGTAGACGTTATTACGGGACTTATTAAAGCGAATATGCCAAGCCGAATTGCTTTTGCGGTATCAAGTGGTGTGGACTCCAGAACCATTTTAGACAGTAATGGTGCCGAAAAACTTCTTGGTAAGGGAGATATGCTTTTTGCACCGCAAGGATATCCGAAACCGGCCAGAATTCAAGGTGCGTTTGTTTCGGATGAAGAAGTTTCTGATGTGGTTGATTTCCTGAAAAACCAGTGTATGGGAAATGGAAGTCTGTATGATGAAACGATTCAGAACCAGATCCAGAATATGGGCGGAACAGGTAGTTCATCCGGTGGCGGCGCGTCAGATGGCAGTTCAGATATCGATGAATATTTTGTAGATGCGGCCCGATTCATTATAGAAAAAGACAAAGCGTCTATCGGTATGTTACAGCGTGCATTCCGTATCGGTTTCAACAGAGCGGGAAGAATTATGGATCAGCTCTATGAAGCAGGTGTTGTGGGAGGCGATGAAGGTACAAAACCTAGAAAAGTCTTGATGACAGAGGAACAGTTTGAACAATATTTGGAAGAAAGTAATATTTAGTGAGGATTTAGGATGAAAACAGATATTCAGATTGCACAGGAAACAGAATTGTTACCAATTACACAAATTGCGGAAAAATTAGATATTCCTGCGGATGATTTGGAAATGTATGGCAAATATAAAGCCAAAATTTCTGATGAATATATGGAAAAAATTGCAGATAATAAAGATGGTAAGTTAATTTTGGTTACGGCCATCAATCCGACTCCGGCAGGAGAAGGAAAAACGACTACCAGTGTTGGACTTGGACAGGCATTTGGTATTTTAGGGAAAAAAGCAGTTATTGCACTTCGTGAGCCATCACTTGGACCATGTTTTGGTGTAAAAGGTGGCGCGGCCGGCGGCGGATATGCCCAGGTAGTTCCGATGGAAGATTTGAATCTTCATTTTACCGGTGATTTTCATGCAATTACATCGGCAAACAACCTTCTTGCCGCCCTTCTTGATAACCATATCCAGCAGGGAAATGAATTGGGGATTGATCCAAGACAGGTTGTTTGGAAACGTTGTCTTGATATGAATGACCGAGTTCTCCGTAACGTTGTTGTAGGTCTTGGCGCAAAGGCAGACGGAGTGGTAAGAGAAGATCATTTCGTAATTACCGTTGCATCTGAAATTATGGCTGTTTTATGTCTTGCCGGCGATATGGATGACTTAAAGGCACGCCTTGGCAGAATGGTTGTTGCATATAACTATCAGGGAGAACCGGTTACAGCGGCAGATTTGAAGGCGGTAGGTGCTATGGCAGCCCTTTTGAAGGACGCTTTAAAACCGAATCTGGTTCAGACTTTAGAACATACACCGGCCATTATTCATGGTGGTCCATTTGCAAATATTGCGCATGGATGCAATTCTATCCGTGCTACAAAAACAGCATTAAAAATGGCGGATTATGTCATTACAGAGGCAGGTTTTGGCGCAGACCTTGGTGCAGAGAAATTCTTTGATATTAAATGCCGTGCGGCAGGTCTTAAACCGGACTGTGTGGTTCTTGTGGCGACTATCCGTGCTTTAAAATACAACGGTGGTGTGAAAAAAGAGGATTTGAATACTCCGAATTTAGATGCACTTAAAAAGGGTATTGTAAATCTTGAAAAACATATTGAAAACGTACAGAAATTTGGTGTTCCGGTAGTTGTGACACTGAATGCATTTGTGACAGATTCAGAAGAAGAAGTGGCTTTTGTTAAGCAGTTCTGTGAAGACAGAAACTGCGAATTTGCGCTTTCAAAAGTATGGGGCGAAGGCGGAAATGGCGGTATTGAACTTGCTAAAAAAGTTCTGGATACGCTTGAAAATAAGGAAAGTTATTTCAAGGTTTTATATGATGACAGTGCATCGTTGAAAGAAAAAATCAGTACCGTTGCAAAAGAAATATATGGTGCAAATGGTGTAAACTATGTAAGCAGTGCCGAAAAACAGATTGAAAGACTGGAAAAATTAGGTTTTGGCAATTTGCCTGTATGTATGGCAAAAAACCAGTATTCGCTTTCGGATGATCCGACGAAACTGGGAAGACCGACCGATTTTGAAATCAGTGTAAGAGATGTGTATGTATCGGCAGGTGCAGGTTTTGTGGTTGTTTTAACAGGCACGGTTATGACAATGCCGGGGCTTCCGAAAAATCCGGTGGCATTTGGCATTGATGTAAATGAGGATGGTGTGATTACCGGATTATTTTAACTAAAGGAGTTTAAGATGGAACCAATTATTATAGATGGTAAAAAAATCTCAACAGAGATTAAAGATGAATGTAAAGAAAAAATAGCGCTCTACAAAGAAAAAGGCATTGAAATTTGTATGGCGGTTATTCAGGTGGGAAGTGACCCTGCTTCCAGTGTATATGTAAACAACAAGAAAAAGGCTTGTGAATACATAGGAATTCAGTCTCTTTCTTATCATTTGGAAGAGAATACAACGGAAGAAGAACTTCTTGAACTTATCGATAAACTCAATAAGGACGATTCGGTACGTGGTATTTTGGTACAGCTTCCGCTTCCGAAAACTATTTCGGAGGATAAGGTGTTAATGGCTATTTCACCGGCAAAGGATGTGGATGGCTTCCATCCGATGAATGTAGGGAATCTGTGTATTGGCAGAAAAGGCTTTTTGTCTTGTACACCGGCCGGAGTTATTGAGTTGTTAAAACGATACAATATCGAAATTTCGGGAAAAGAATGTGTTGTTGTAGGCAGAAGTAATATTGTAGGAAAGCCAATGTCAATTCTTTTACTCAGAGAAAATGGAACTGTGACAATTACACATTCAAAAACGAAGGATTTAAAAGATGTTTGTAAGAGAGCAGATATTTTGATTGCAGCTCTTGGAAAACCGAAATTTATAACAGAAGAATATGTCAAAGAAGGTGCAGTAGTTATTGATGTAGGAATTCACCGGAATGAAAATAACAAATTATGCGGTGATGTTGATTTTGATGCGGTCGCATCAAAGTGTAGCGCAATTACACCTGTACCGGGCGGCGTAGGTCCTATGACAATCGCCATGCTTATGAAGAATTGTGTAGATTCAGTGGAAATTAATGCCTAGTTGTGAGGTTTAAAAATGCATTGTCCAAAGTGTAATAAGGAACTGAAGGACGGATATTTGTACTGCGAATACTGCGGATATGAGATTCAGATGGTTCCTGATTTTGAACCGGATGTGGATGGAAGCATATTAAGCTCTTTACGTGAAATTCAAAAGGAGGCTTTTGAAGAGGAACAAAAAGACAACAATGCTGCACAAGTCCAGAAGGAACAAATCAAATGGTCGTACAGAATGAAAAAGTTTAAAAAAGAACACAAAATGGCTTTTTATGTATTGTTGACATTTTGTGTCTCTTTTTGCGTGCTTTTAACAGTTGGGATTACATATTTTCTCAGATATTTGTCGCCGGGAATACAGTATGATAAGGCAATGGACGCTTATGCAAAAGAAGATTACAGTGAAAGTCTTAAATATGTAGAACATACCATTATGTTACAGCCTGAATACCTGGATGCATATATTGCGGGCTTTCAGTGTTCTATGAAACTTGGTGATTATAACGGGGCAGAACACTTTTTACTTGAAGGTATCGGATATAAGGCCTATGATGAAACGGAAATTGTATACTGTTTTGATGAATTGATTAAGTGCTATATACAAAAACAACAATATGCAAAAATTAACAGGTTATTGATTTTATGTCCGTCAAGTATTATAGTGTCTAAGTATCAGGAGTATTTGGCACTGCCGGTCAGTTTCAGTTATGCAGAAGGGACATATGTTGGTACAATTCCTTTGAAACTTTCTTCCGGAAGTGAAGGCACAATTTATTACACCTTTGATGATACAATGCCGGATACAAGTTCCACCAAATATATTTCCCCAATCTTCTTGGAAGAGGGCGAACATACGATAAATGCCGTCTTTATTAATGAATATGGCGTGTCGAGTGATGTGGTTACAAAGAAATATATAATTGAAGAAAGAGTGATTCCATTACCACCATCTGTGAGTTGTTATAGCGGAGAATATGTAGTTCCGGAATGGATTACTATTGATTCGGAGGACCATTGTAGTGTATATTATACTACTGATGGAACAATTCCGACGGAGGAAGCTATAAAATATACAGAACCGATTCCTATGCCGCTTGGAAAAACACGTTTTAAATTTGTGTGTTATAATGAGGATTCCGGATATTACAGTGAGGTAATTACGAGAGAGTATGACTTTGAACTGAATACGGAATATGAGTATACCCAGGCGCAACGTGATATTTATGCACTTATGATAAATGAAAATATCATTTTGGATTATGCCGGAACACGTAGCAATTTTGTTGGAAGTAATTCTTATGAATTCCAATATGTTATTACAGAAGAAGGCTTGGGTGAATTTTATCTGTTTGCGGAGTTTTTTGATCCGGAAGATGGCAGTGATGTCAACGCAACGGGAATTATGTTTGCAGTTGGTGTATATGACGGAACAATTTACAGGGCAACCATTAACGAGAATATGGATTATGTTTTAACTTTATATTAAACATAATTTTATATAAACATACTAAGAGGAGCGATGAGGACGTTCCTTTTGAAACGGAGGAGTAAGATGTACAAAATTTTAGAAGCCAGAGAACTTACTACAAATATTTATTTGATGGAAGTTGAGGCAAAAAGAGTGGCAAAATCATGTTTGCCGGGACAATTTGTTATCGTAAGAATGGATGAAGAGGGAGAACGTATTCCACTTACTATCTGTGATTATGACAGAGAAAAGGGAACAATCACAATTGTATTCCAGTCGATTGGGGCAGGAACAACAATGATGGCAAACTTAAAAGCAGGGGATTCTTTTCATGATTTCGTAGGACCGCTTGGTTGTCCTTCCGAATTCACGAAGGAAGAGGTTTCTTCACTTAAAAATAAAAAGATTCTTTTTGTGGCCGGCGGTGTAGGTACTGCGCCTGTTTATCCACAGGTAAAATGGTTACATGAAAACGGCATTGAGGCAGATGTTATCGTAGGTGCCAAAAACAAAGATTTATTAATCTTAGAAAAAGAAATGGAAGCTGTTGCGGGTAATTTATATGTAACAACAGATGATGGTTCCTACGGCAGAAGCGGTATGGTTACACAGACAATTAAGGACTTGGTTGAGAAAGAAGGCAAGTCATACGATGTATGTGTTGCAATCGGACCGATGATTATGATGAAATTCGTTTGTCTTGTTACAAAAGAATTAAATATTCCTACAATTGTCAGCTTAAACCCAATTATGGTTGATGGTACAGGTATGTGTGGTGCTTGCCGTGTAACAGTTGGCGGTGAAGTGAAATTTGCTTGTGTAGATGGTCCTGAATTTGACGGACATCTTGTAAACTTTGATGAAGCTATGAAACGTCAGCAGATATACAAGACTGCGGAAGGAAGAGCTTTATTAAAGCTTCAGGAAGGCGATACACATCACGGCGGATGTGGAAACTGCGGAGGTGACGAATAATGGACGTTTTAACAAAGGTACCTGTACGTGAACAGGATGCGAAAGAAAGAGCAACAAACTTTAAAGAAGTTTGTTTAGGTTATAACAAGGAAGAAGCAATGGCAGAAGCCTTAAGATGTATTAACTGTAAAAATG
>CAZMND010000062.1:0-12051 GCA_964567585.1 uncultured Lachnospiraceae bacterium | reverse complement strand
CCTTTTCAATTGCTTTGGACGAGGCCATAGCAGAAGGCGCCGCAGGAATGTTATCACTAGGTGGCTATTTAATGTTTTTTAGTATATTACTGCTTATTCCGGCAGAATTTTTTTCTTTCAGTCCACAAGGAGCAAGTATAATTTCCTGCATTTTGGAAATTACAAACGGACTATCCTATCCTTCCGTCTTACCACCATATATTTATCTTGCATTACTACAATTTGGTGGTTTGTGCTGCATTTTTCAAACAATGAAATACATTTCAAATACTGATTTGAGTTTTAAAAATTATATTTTACACAAAATCAAATTAACTTTCCTTACTCTTGTTTTTTTCTTTGCATATTACGCTTTTGTTTCCGGCGCTTACGGTGGTTAACAGACTTCACAATATACAATGTCATTATTGCCATAAAACATATGACTAAAAAAATCAGAACTAATACTAAAAAGGATAATATTTTTTGTTTAAATTCTTTTTCCTTTTTTTCTTCTGTAGAAATTTGTATCGTCGGTACATCCTCTTCAAGTGGGACATACTCAATTTTATCCATCGCAATAGCATTGCTTTCTGTATATATTTCATTTAGATTATATGCTCTTGCAATGATATTCGGAGTTGTTCCTTCTTCTAAAATAAAAGAAAATTCAATGTTCTCTTTTTCTAACGGGAATTTTTCTGTATACGTTATTCCTCCATCCACACTGTAATCATAATACAAAAGCCTGCTGTCTTCTTCTCTGGTTGTCAAAATCAATGTGATTTCACCGGTATTTGGCTTATATTCTTTGACTGACAATGTACATTTATCAGGCCCTGTTTTATCTCTTGTGTTCTCGGACAATGGAATCTCAACATCCAAGGAATATTCGCTATAATCCGTACCGAGTCGTTTAGATTTCAAACCTAAAAACTTAGCCACAGCCTCGGCATCCAAAACACCGAATTCTTCCAGTTTTTTATCTGTCTCATAATAACCACTGTCATTATTATTATCTAAATGACAATGTTCTACCAAAACACACGGAATGTCCAGTTTCTCACACTCTCTAATGATTCCGTAATAATTATCTCCGTCTTCATTTAATCTTGTTTTTATTCCTCTGTCATAAAGTCCGATTCCGGTCAATTCATCAATAAAATATGATGCAAATTCATATGTTTCTTCGTAAAAATCATCATATGGCACCCAACATTCCGTCCCGTAGCTCAAATGAGTTTCCGACGCATTAAAATGCAATGAAATCAAATAATCAGCATTCTTCTTTTGGGCAATCTGGGCGCGTTTCTTTAAGGTTAATCCTTTGTCCGTATCATGAGTCAGATGTACTTCAACCCCTTCATACATTGACAAATGATCATACATCGCCTTCGCAACTTTTAAATTAATATCTTTTTCAACAATTTCATTATACTGTGCACCTAAATTGTCTCCGCCATGTCCCGGATCTATCACAACAATAATTTTGTCTGTATTATCCGCATTACTTTTAAATCCAAAAAGTAAAAAAACGCTCATACACAACATAAATGTTATAAAAATTTTTTTCATTTACTACCCCTTAATAAAAAAAGAGTCTTTTTGGCAAGACCCTTTTTTTCATCTCACAGTCCGGAGATTGTCTTTAATTATTTCAACATATCTGTATTTATGGTGTCTGCCTGTGTATCTTCTTCATCCGATGCAACATCATCGATATCTTCCGCTACAGGCGGATTTAATTCTGTTCTATTGGAAATAATAGTTTCATAATACTGATTCAATGAATTAATCTGACTATTATAATTCGCATTTGCACTTTCCATTGCTCCTGAAACAATCATTTCTACCGCTTCAAGAAGCTGATCTGTATACTGTCTTGCCGCTTCACGCATATTATTCGCTTCCATAGCCGCAGTATCTAAAATATTCTGTGCCTGAACAGTTGCTGATGTAACAACTTCATTTGCATGGGCATATGCCTGCTGCATAATTTCATGCTCGTTAATAAGTTCATTTGTCTGAATTGTTGCTTCCTGAATTAAAGCATCTGCCTGTTTTTTGGCATCATTTAAAATCTGTTCACGGTTTTTAATAACCTTCTGATACAATTTAATTTCTTCAGGAGTCTTCATACGAAGTTCACGAAGCAATTCATCAATTGTCTCTTTTTCAACAATAATTTTACTGCCGCCGGACAATGCCTGATACTTACATCCGTCAATATATTCCTCTATTTCATCAATTAACTGTTCGATTTTGCTGCTCATATCTTATCTCCTTAATATTCACTTAAGAACGGTGTCCATATTTTTTATAAACTAACTCTGCCACATAAGGTGGTACGCACTGACTGATATCACCATTAAAACATGCAATTTCTTTCACACCTGAAGAACTGAGGTAAGAATATTCCAGACTCGTAGTCAAAAATAACGTATCCAGCTCTCCGTCAGATAACTTCTTATTCGTCTGTGCTATCTGCAATTCATATTCAAAATCCGTAATCGCACGCAATCCTCTGATAGACACGTGAATGTCTTTTGTCTTTGCATAATCTATCAAAAGACCACTAAAGGATTCCACCTTTACGTTTGGAAATTCTTTCGTAACTTCCTCTAACATTCTAACACGTTCTTCTACCGAAAACAATGGGCTCTTTGTTTTATTATCCAAAACTGCCACGATTAATTCATCAAAAATTTCCGCAGAACGTTTAATAATATCAAGATGTCCGTAAGTCACCGGATCAAAACTTCCCGGATAAACTGCTACCTTCATGAATCTTTCCTCCGTATAAACATATGTTTATTAGTTTTATACTTTTTCTCCTTCATCACTTCAAATCCAAACTCGTCCAAATAGGAAAAATCAGTATTCAAAGAAGCTTCAACAACAATTAATGTATTGTCAGTCACATATTTTTTTGTTGAAAGCACTTCCAGTACACTCTTTTCCAGCAACCTGTCATATGGTGGGTCCATAAAAATGACATCCGCTTCTTTTTCTGCTATTCCGTTAAGAGCACTGATAACATCCTGTTTTAAAACAGTCGCTTTATCGGTAAAATTCGTAAATCTGAGATTATCGACAATACATTCAATTGCTTTTGCATCATTTTCAACAAAATACGCATGAAACGCACCGCGGCTTAATGCCTCAATACCAATTCCGCCACTTCCACTGAATAAATCGAAAAACACCGCTTCGCCCACATAAGGCTGTAACATATTAAACAATGTCTCTTTAATTCTGTCCGTGGTAGGCCTTGTGTCTTTTCCTTCTCTCGTTTTTAGCGGTAAACTCCTGGCTGTACCTGCAATAACTCTCATAAAACCTCTTCCTAAATTCTACGTTCTGATTTTTACACCTTTGGAATCTCTTGAACCAAGTTTAATTTTATTAAGTTCAACTGTTTTTCCTTTATATTCAATAGTGGATTCTACAGCATTTCTCGTATAATAAACATTTTCAACCGTATTCTTTGCATTTAATTTAATACCGCGAACACCGATTGCTGCTTTTTTCTTTTCCGGGATATCTTCTACCGGGAAACGCAGGAAATAACCATCGGTGGTCTGCATAATAATATTTCTCTGTTCTTTTAAGGATACCACATTTAACACGCTATCGCCATCATTTAATTTGGTTGCTGCAACAGTACGTTTTGCAACATCAAATTCACCACCGTCTACAATTTTGACCATACCTTGAGTTGTAACAAAAACAACTCTGTATAAATTCAAATCAGACTGGCTTGTAACATAAACGATATTTTCTTTTGTTGTATCATAATTGCTCACATTATCCAGTGGCACACCTTTATCTCTGAATTTTCCAAACGGGACATCCAGCACCTTAATTGTATGCAACTGACCACTATCTGTAAATAGGCAAACTTTCCCTGTATTTTTACATAAAAATACAAATTTGTTTTCCGTATCGGCAGCTTCTTTGTTTCTTTCATAAGTTGCCATATCAATACATCTTGCATATCCGAAACGGTCTACAAGGAACATCACGTCCATTTCTTCCAGTTTCTTTTCTTCAAAAACAGCCGCCTCGGCATTTTCAATGGCAGTTCTTCTTGCTCTCTGGAATTCTTTTTTAATTCCGTCAAGGTCGTTCATAATAACCTGTGCCATGGAATCTTTTCTTGCCAGAATATCTTCATAACGATAAATATTCGCCATAGTTTCTTCATGGTCATTGATTAATGCCTCAATTTCCAGACCAATCAATTTATACAAACGCATTTCCAAAATGGCATCTGCCTGTTTTTCAGTAAACATAAGCTGAGTCGCCATAATCTTGGACTCTTTTGTTTTAAATTTAATTCCATCAATTTTTCCTTCCACAAGACAGGCTTTTGCCATCTTTCTGTCTTTGGAACCACGCAAAATTTCAATAATTAAATCAATTACATTGCAGGCTTTAATCAAGCCTTCCTGGATTTCTTTTTTATCCAGTTCTTTCTGCAAAAGATTGGTATATTTTCTGGTTGTTACTTCATACCGGAAGTCCACATTGGCCTTAAGAATTGCTTTTAAGCCCATTGTTTCCGGTCTTCCTTCGTGAATTGCCAGCATATTGACACCAAATGTATCTTCAAGACGTGTCTTTTTGTAGAGCATATTTTTGAAATTCTCTACATCGCAATCTTTACGAAGTTCGATAACAATTCGGATACCTTCCTTGGAAGACTGGTTGGAAATATCTACGATATCCATTGTCTTCTTTGTCTCCGCAAGAGCTGCCACATCTGACAAAAACTTGCCGATATTGGCACCAATCATGGTGTATGGAATTTCCGTAATAATCAGGTTCGTTTTTCCTGCTTTACCTTTTTCGATTTCTACTTTGCCACGGATTTTAATTTTTCCAAGTCCTGTTTCATAAATATCTAAAAGGTCATCTTTGTTAATAACAATACCACCCGTTGGAAAATCAGGACCCTTCACATACTTCATAAGTTCCCTTGTAGAAATATTCTCATCCTTCATATAAGCCTTGGTAGCATCAATTACTTCCGCTAAATTGTGCGGCGGAATACTCGTTGCCATACCTACCGCAATACCTTCGGAACCGTTTACCAAAAGATTCGGAAACTTAGCCGGTAAAACAAGTGGTTCTTTTTCCGTTTCGTCAAAGTTTGGACCAAAATCCACCACATCTTTATCTAAATCAGCAAGTAAACCTTCCTGTGCAACTTTTTGAAGTCTGGCTTCCGTATAACGCATAGCAGCCGCGCCATCTCCTTCAATATTGCCAAAGTTACCATGGCCGTCAACAAGCGGAAGGCCTTTTTTAAAGTCCTGACTCATTACAACCAGCGCTTCGTAAATAGAACTATCCCCGTGTGGATGGTATTTACCCATTGTATCACCAACGATACGGGCACTCTTACGATATGGTTTATCGTATTTAATACCAAGTTCATGCATATCGTATAAAGTACGTCTCTGAACCGGTTTTAAACCATCCCTTACATCCGGCAGAGCTCTTGCCACAATGACACTCATCGCATAGTCGATATAGGATTTTTGCATAACTTCCGAATATTCGGTTTTTATGATTCTCTCATTATGATTCGCCATAATTACTTTCCTCCTATACGTCTAATTCTGCTTCATTGGCATTTTCATAAATAAATGCCTTACGTGGCGGAACTTCTGTTCCCATAAGCATAGCCGTAACTTCCGATGCCATTCTGGCATCTTCAATTTCTACCTGTTTTAACATTCTTGTTTCAGGATTCAATGTTGTTTCCCACAACTGATCCGCATCCATTTCACCAAGACCTTTATATCTTTGAAGTGTAAATGATCCCTTGTGGGTTTTTCTGTATTTTTCAAGTGCCTTATCATCATACAAATACTCCTCCGCACCTTTTGACGGCATTGCTTTATACAATGGCGGCATAGCAATATAAATATGACCTTCATAAATCAGTTCCGGCATAAAACGATAGAACAATGTAAGAAGTAACGTGGAAATATGCGCACCGTCCACATCCGCATCGGCCATAATTATAATCTTGTCATATTTCAGTTTCGTGATATCAAAATCGTTACCGTAGCCTTCGGAAAAACCACAGCCAAAGGCATAAATCATCGTCTTAATTTCCGCATTTGCAAGCACTTTATCAATGCTGGCCTTCTCAACATTTAAGATTTTACCACGTATAGGCAAAATAGCCTGATACATCCTATCTCTGGCACTTTTTGCACTTCCGCCTGCAGAATCACCTTCTACTATGAAAATTTCGCATTTTTTCGGGTCTTTTGACTCGCAATTTGCAAGTTTTCCGTTAGAATCAAAAGAAAACTTCTGTTTTGTAAGAAGATTAGTTTTTGCCTTTTCTTCTGCTTTTCTGATTTTAGCCGCTTTTTCTGCACAGGAAATAACCGTCTTTAATGTTTCTAAGTTTCTGTCGAAGAAACGAACCACTTCATCTCCCGTCACTTTACCAACCGCTTTGGCAGCGTCCTGGTTATCAAGCTTGGTTTTTGTCTGTCCTTCAAAACGTGGATCCGGATGTTTTATGGAAATAACCGCAGTCATACCGTTTCTGACTTCCGCACCGGTGAAATTAACATCCTTTTCCTTCAAAATATTTAATTCTCTTGCATAAGTATTAATGCAGTTCGTAAACATGGTCTTAAAACCTGTCAAATGTGTTCCGCCTTCTGCATTGTAAATATTGTTACAGAATCCCAAAACATTTTCGTGGAATTCATTTATGTACTGGAAAGCAACTTCAACCGTAATGCCTTCACACTCTCCCGTAAAATACGCAACTTCGTGAAGGGTTTCACTGCTTGCATTCATATCTTTAATAAAACCAATGATACCTTCCGGCTCATGGTAAGTAATTTTTTCAACCTCATCTTTTCTTCTGTCTTCAAAA
Organism: uncultured Lachnospiraceae bacterium; assembly: GCA_964567585.1. Lineage (GTDB taxonomy): Bacteria > Bacillota > Clostridia > Lachnospirales > Lachnospiraceae > CALZKI01. The sequence continues at coordinate 5,159 of CAZMND010000062.1, read as the reverse complement.
TGAATGGTCAGATTTGGATTTAAATATGCAGTTTCATGAAGACGACTCTTAACATCATCTTCTTTAAATCTCGTTTTTTCAAAAATTGTATCATCCGGAAGGAAATTAACTTTTGTTCCGGTTTCTTTTGTTCTTCCCTTGGGTTCCAAAAGTCCATCCTTCAATTCGACCGTAGGAATACCTCTTTCGTATCTGTCTTCATATACATAACCGCCATTTTTAATCTCAACGGTCAAATATGTAGACAATGCGTTCACAACGGAAGAACCGACACCATGAAGTCCACCGCTTGTTTTATAAGCATCATTATCAAATTTGCCACCGGCATGTAATGTCGTAAAAACAAGACGTTCTGCACTGACACCTTTGGCATGCATACCAACAGGGATACCTCGTCCATTATCCTCAATGGTAGCCGAGCCATCCTTTTCCAGTGTCACCTTTATTTCTGTACAATATCCGGCTAAATGTTCATCCACAGAGTTGTCCACAATTTCATAAATCAAATGATTTAACCCTTTTGTAGTTACACTTCCGATATACATTCCCGGACGCATTCTTACCGCTTCAAGCCCCTCTAATACCGTAATACTCGATGCGTCATAAGTATTTGTCTTTGCCATGTCATCCTCCATTTAAGATACAATCTAAGCATTCTAACTTAGTATATCAATAGATGTTGTGGTTTTCAATGAATTTTTTACAAAAAAACACTAAATAATGTGACTTTTATCTTCAAAATAACTATCCATTGAAACCTGCTTTAAAATATTTTCCGCATTTTCAACATCACTTGCACAAAGTTCATCCACCAAGGCCGCAGCTTTTTTTAAAATACCGGCATCTCTATAGATATCCGCAAGATAGAATTGCATATCACCACTCTGTCTGATACCAAACAAATCTCCTGCCCCGCGAAGTCTTAAATCTTCATTGGCAATAAAAAAACCATCATTGGAATTTTTCAAAATTTCCAATCGCTCCATAGTTTTCGGATTGTCGGCCTGACTCATAAAAATACAATACGACTGTTTAGTTCCACGTCCAACACGTCCTCTGAGCTGATGCAGGGCCGCAAGACCGAATCTGTCCGCATTTTCAATCAGCATCACCGTAGCATTCGGAACATCAATTCCAACTTCAATTACTGTAGTTGAAACAAGAATATCTATATTTTTATCCGAAAATTCCTGCATAATCTTATCTTTTTGTGCCGCCTTCATTTTTCCGTGCAAATACGCAATTTGCACCGTCTCCGGCATAACAGACTTTAATTTTTTAGCGTAATCAACAACATTTTCAAGTCCTAAATTATTCTCTTCGGCTTCAACCATCGGACAAATAACATATACCTGTCTTCCGTTTTCAATTTCCGAAAGCATAAGGTCATAGGATTGTTTTCTAAATTTAATGGAAACCACGCAGTTTTTAATCGGAATTCGGTTTTTAGGCATCTCATCCATAACAGATACGTTTAAATCACCATATAAAATAATTGCAAGACTTCTTGGAATCGGTGTCGCAGACATTACAAGAACGTGCGGCGAACCACCTTTTTCTACAAGTTTTCCCCTTTGGTTTACACCAAATCTGTGTTGTTCATCCGTAACAACTAAACCAAGGCGCGCATATTCCACTTTTTCCTGAAAAATTGCATGTGTTCCTATAACCAAATTCACTTCATTATCTACAATTTGTCTGTAAATTTCTTTTTTTTCTTTTGCAGTAAGACTTCCTGTTAATAGAACCGGTTTAATCGGCATCTGATACTTTCCGACAAGTTCCATGGCAAATTCCATATGCTGCTTTGCCAAAACCTCTGTTGGCGCCATAAACGCACACTGGTACCCATTTGCAATACAGGTTATAACCGCAAGCATTGCCACAATGGTTTTTCCGCTACCTACATCGCCCTGAATAAGACGATTCATCTGAACACCGCTTTGTAAATCCCTTAAGATTTCCATAAAACTTCGTTCCTGAGCATTTGTGAGCCGATACGGAAGGCTTTCTATGAGTCGTCTTGTATACACACTCTCTTCCATAACAGCACCGGCATTCTCTGACTGATTCATTTTTTTCATCATTCTAAGTCTTAACGCAAAAGCAAAAAACTCACGAAAAACAAGACTGTTCCTTGCCCTTTGAAGTTCCTCTTCATCCTTTGGAAAATGCAAAGAATATATACTATCCTTCTTTTCCATAAGAGCATATTTTTCTATATATTCCCCGGGCAAAAAATCTTTTCCGCCTTGTTCATCCCACAACTCCTTCATAAAAAAGGCCTGTTTTATGCATTTCAAAATAAAATTATTGGACACACCTTCCGTAAGCGGATAAACAGGCTGCAATGAATTTTCCAATGCTTTATATTCTTCCACGGAAAACAACTTCGGATGTTCAATTTGAAGTTTATTGCCTTTTTGACGCACAAAACCTTTTATAATATACTCACTTCCCGCTTTCATTGTTTTCCCTATAAATGGCATATTAAAATAAACCGCTTCCAAAGAACCTGTTTCATCAAAAAATACACATGTGGAAATAGCCAGATTTCTAACTCTTCTGGTCACAGGTATCGCTTTTAATCTTACAAATAAAGTATTTACTTCATCGGCTTTTGCATCCTTTACGGCTGTCGGAGACAACATTTTGTCATATTGTCTTGGAAAATAGGTATACAAATCTTCAATATGCGAAATTCCAAGCTTCAAGAGGCTTTTTTTCGTTTTTTCTCCAACACCCTTTAATTCAATAATATCTTTCATAAAACACCCTAAAATGCAACTTAAAAAACAGCCACCGCACTAAAAAGTACGATGGCCATTAGAATCATTCATTATTCTGCAGAAACAATATAATAGTAAATCGGCTGACCACCAAACTGTAATTCTACATCACATTTTGGATATAACGCTTCAATTTTTGCTCCTAAATCCTCTGCATCTTCTTCTGCAACATCTGCGCCATAATAGATACTGATTAATTCTGTATCATCATCAATCATATCCGCAATCATATCAGATGTTACCTGTGGCATATTGGTACCTACAGATAAAATACCCGCATCACCGATACCCATAAAGTCATTCTGCTTAATTGTCTTATCATCAATTACTGTATCTCTTACGGCATAAGTAACCTGTCCTGTTTTTACGTTGCCGATAGCTTCTGTCATAACTTCTTCATTCTCAGCCGCAGACATATCCGGAACATAGTTAATTACCGCTGTAATACCCTGAGGTACTGTCTTTGTAGGGATAACAATAATTTCTTTATCATCTACCAAATCTCTGGCCTGGTTAGCTGCTAAAATAATATTTTTATTGTTTGGCAAAATAAAAATTGTATCAGCATTTACATTATCAACAGCGTTTAACATATCCTCTGTACTCGGATTCATTGTCTGTCCGCCTTCAATAATATAATCCACACCAAGACCTTTGAAAATTTCGTTAATACCGTCACCAACCGAAACTGCAATAAATCCAACCGGCTTTCTTGGTTCTGTAGGTTTGACCGGTTCTGCTTTTACTTCTTCTGCCGGAGTAGCAGCCTTTGCTGCATTTTCAGTCTGAGCAGCTTCTTTTTCAGCCATCTTAATAACTTTTTCCTGATGTTCAAGACGCATATTATCAATCTTCATATTAGACAATGCACCATATTTAAGAGCTCTCTGAATTGCAAGACCCGGATCATTTGTATGAACATGTACCTTTACAATATCATCATCTGCAACTACTACAATAGAGTCACCAATTGATTCAAGGAAATCTTTAAAATCCATTTCCATCTTAATATTGAAAGTTTTATTAAGCATAATAATAAATTCTGTACAGTAACCGAACTTAATATCAGCATCAGCCTGAGCTGCTTCTTTATTCACAACAGGAGTTTTTGCACCTGAACCCTGAATAGAAATCTGAATTTCTTTTCCAAGGAACGCATCAAATGCACCATGTAATACTTCTACCAGCCCTTGACCGCCAGAATCAACAACACCCGCCTGTTTTAATACAGGTAACATTTCCGGAGTCTGGCTCAAAACGTATTCTGCATATTCAATAATTGCACCAAAATACTGTTCTAAATCCTCCACGCCTGCATCAGCAAGTTCACGTGCTTTTGAAGCAGCACCTTTGGCAACAGTTAAAATAGTACCTTCCTTCGGCTTCATAACCGCTTTATAAGCTGTTTCAACAGCCTTTTCAGCCGCTTTTGCAAGTACCGGCACTGTCAATGTATCAACATCCGCAATTCCTTTTGTAAAGCCTCTGAATAACTGGGATAAAATTACACCCGAGTTACCTCTGGCTCCTCTTAATGAACCGGAAGAAATTGCCTTACACAAAGAAGCCATTTCCAAATCGCCCATAGCTTCCAAATTTGCAACTTCTTTTGCTGCGGACATAATAGTCATTGTCATATTTGTACCTGTATCTCCATCAGGAACAGGGAAAACATTCAATTCATTAATCCATTCTTTTTTGTTCTCTAAGTTTTGTGCACCAGCTAAGAACATCTTTGCAAGCATCTTAGCATCGATTGATTTTACTGCCACAACGTATCCTCCTTAATCGATAACCCTTACACCTTCAACAAAGATGTTGATTTTATTAATCTTCAATCCGGTGAATTCTTCAACTTTGTATTTTACATTATCTACTAAATTATCTGCAACTGCCATAATGCTTACACCGTAAGCAACAATTACATGAAAATCCAAATTCAGTTTATTGTTTTCAAGAGACACAGTGATACCTCTTGTCAAACTATCCATTTTAAGCAAACGAACTAAACCATCTTTAACATTTACTCCTGCCATACCAACAATGCCAAAGCATTCTACGGCTACTGAACCTGCATACTGTGCAATAACTTCATTATCAATCATAATATTGCCCATATGCGTATCCATAGTAAGACCTTTCATACATAAACCTCCTTATGATTAAACACGTAAAAGTATTATACTCTTTTTCTTTGAAAAAATAAATAGAAAAAAATAATTTTTCCTTATTTAAATATTTTGCTTGCATTTCTTTTACTTATCTGTTAATATACTCTTGTTGCGATTTAGTGCGCATAATATTGATATTTATATGAAATATAGACTTTACTTGTCGATTCGAGGAGGTGCAAAGATGGCTAAATGTGAT
>CAZMND010000061.1:0-12122 GCA_964567585.1 uncultured Lachnospiraceae bacterium | reverse complement strand
AGGAAGGTGTACAGCTTGGTAAAGTATTAGCGAAAAAAGTTCTTGCACACGATACAGACGGAGCATTAAAAGAATACAGTGATTTATTAAATATCTAATGAAATTTTAGGGAGTACGGTTTGGTGCCGTACTCCTATTTTTTTCTCACCCGGAGAACTATGAGACTGAGATAGTTGTTGCTATTATAATGAATTTGTAAAGATTGCAGTGTTTTTTGACTCGTGATATAATAAATGAATTAAAAGGTTACAATGTAAAATAGGTGTAAGTGTACCTTATGGTACGATATGGGTGACAATATGATTATAAAAAATGGATGTGTAACATTGAGAGCAATCGAGGAGAAAGATTTTGATTTGTTATTTCAAATGATTAATTCTCCTGAAATAGAAAAGGCATTAGGTAGTTTTTCTTTGCCGGTGAATGAATCTCAGCAGAGGGAATGGATTGAAAATTATCGGAATACCGAAAAGCAGATTCGTTTAATGATTGAATTGGAAAATGGTGCCGTTATTGGAGTTATAATGTTGTACGATATTGATATGAAGAACGGTACAGCAGAGGTTGGATACAAAACCATGGCTGATAAAAACAGCAGAATGCAAGGCGATATTGACGATGCCCTGCAGGGTGTTTTGAACTATGCATTTAAAGAATTAAGACTGAACTGTGTGGTTGCGCATACACTTTCGGATAATATTCCGAGTGAACGTCTTTTGATGCGAAATGGCTTTGTACAGGAAGGTTTACTGCGTCAGAGAGTTTATCAGAGCGGCAGCTATGTGGATATGAAAGCATTTTCCATTTTGGCAAAAGAATTTGAAGAAGGAAAAAAGTAGAACATATGAGTAGCATTGCAATTATTACCGCACGAGGCGGAAGTAAAAGAGTTCCAAGAAAAAATATCAAAAATTTCTGTGGCAAACCTATTATGCTGTATTCTGTTGAGGCAGCTTTGACAAGTGGATGCTTTGATGAGGTGATGGTGTCTACGGATGATGAGGAAATTGCGCAGTTAGCCAGAGAGGCAGGAGCTTCGGTGCCGTTTTTGAGAAGTGAGAAGACATCCGGTGATTTTGCCACCAGCGCAGAAGTTATAGAGGAAGTTTTGGAGGAATATAAAAAACGAGGACAGAACTTTGAGTATGCCTGCATTTTATATCCCACAGCTCCGTTTGTGACAGGAGATAAGCTGGGAAAAGCTATGAAGATGTTAATAGAGGAAGGGGCTGACTCTGTATTGCCGATAGTTCAGTTTTCCTTTCCGCCGCAGAGAGCATTTGTCAGCAAGGACGGACGTATCCGTTTTGCAAATGAACAGTATGCAAAAGCAAGATCACAGGATTTAGAGCCTATGTATCATGATTGTGGTCAGTTTTGCTGCTTTAAAACGGAGTTATTTTTAACGAAGCACACATTGGTTACGGAAAATACTATGGGCATTGTTTGTCCTGAAACAGAGGTACAGGACATAGATACGATAGAAGATTGGAATTTGGCAGAATTGAAATATACTATGATGAAGGAGAAACAGCATGACCTTTCGGATAAAAAATAGAGAAATCGGAGTGGGACATCCGGCGTATATTATTGCGGAAATGTCTGCTAATCATGCAGGGAGTCTTGCCCATGCAAAAGAAATCATTTGGGCGGCTAAGGAAGCAGGAGCAGACTGTATTAAGATACAGACATACACGGCTGACACCATTACAATGGATTGCGATAATGAATATTTCCGCATCAAATCAGGTCCTTGGCAGAAGGATAATACCCTTTATGAACTTTACGGGAAAGCAAATACTCCGTGGGAGTGGCATAAAGAGTTAATGGAAGAAGCCCAAAAGGCAAATATCGATTTTTTCTCTACGCCGTTTGACAAAACAGCAGTTGATTTTTTGGAAGAATTAGGTGTGGAATTTTATAAAATTGCATCTCCGGAAATGGTAGACATTCCTTTGATTGAATATGTTGCGTCCAAGGGAAAACCAATTATTATGTCCACAGGGATGGCGAATATCGGAGAAATTGAAACTGCCGTTAATGCAGTAAGAAGACAGGGAAATGAACAACTGGCTTTGCTTCGTTGTGCTACTGCTTATCCTGCAATTACGGACCAAATGAATCTGGCAACATTAAAGAATATGGCAGAGACGTTTCAGTTGCCGGTGGGATTGTCAGACCATTCACAAGGTAGCATCGGGGCGGTAGCAGCCGTTTTACTTGGTGGTTCTATCATAGAAAAACATTTTTGCATCAGTAGGGATATTGAAAGCCCTGATTCTTTTTTCTCGATGAATAAAGAAGAGTATGCGGCAATGGTTAACGACATCAGACAGGCAGAAAAAGCAATGGGACATGTTCAGTACGGTCCTATGAAACAGGAAGAAGCGAATCTTATTAATAGAAAATCTATCTTTTGTAGTGCACCGATTAAAAAAGGTGAGTGCTTTACAGAAGAAAATATTCGTGTGATTAGACCGGGATATGGTTTGGAACCGAAGTATTTTGACAGAATAATCGGAAGTGAAGCGTTGTGTGATATCGAGTTTGGTACACCGATTGCATTTGGGATGTTTGGAGAGAAAAAATAATGATAGGAATTCGTGTGGATGTTAATCGGACAGTAGCCACAGGACATATTAGAAGAGATATAGAAATTGCATTATGTCTTCGGAAAATGGGCCGGGAATGCATTTTTATTTCAGCGGATGAAAATTGCCTTTCCTATTTGGAACCATATGGATTTAAAAGTGTAATTTTAAATAGCAGATGGGACGATATGGAAAGTGAACTGGAGAACATCCAAAAGGTCATAGAGGAATATAAGATTGAAAGTCTTCTTGTGGATAGTTATATGGTAACTCGGGAATATATGAGAAGATTAATGCAGATGACGTGTGTTACTTACTTTGATGAGCTGGGGAAATTCGGGTATGGATGTCAGCAGCTTGTTAATGGCGTGCTAGTGCCGCCGGACTATTCAAAGGCGCCGGGAAAAGCATTTTTGGGACCGGATTATGTATCTTTGCGACAGGAGTTTTCCGCGTTGCCGCCAAAAAGAATCCGTCAGAATATGGAAAAACTTCTGATTACAAGTGGCGGAACGGATAACTATCATTTTTGCATAAAGTTTCTCGACTATTTTTTGAAACAGCCCGAGTGGAAAGATATTGAAGTTTTGGTCGTAGTGGGTGAACTTAGTGTGGATAAGGAACAATTAGAAAAATTGTATGCCGGTGAGGACAGAGTCAGGTTATACTTTAATGTTTCCAATATGGCACAACTGATGCAGGAAGCTGATTATGCAGTGACTGCCGGAGGTACTTCGTTGTACGAAGTGTGCGCGGCGGGAGTTTCGGCCTCTTGTTTTGCAATAGGAGATAATCAGATTGAGATTGCCAAATCCTTTGATGAGAGAGAATTGGTATCATACGCCGGAGATTTTAGAGAGAATCCAAGTGGTACTATTGAAAATGTCCTATGCCATATGATGCGGGCTAAAAGTGAAAAAATTCGCCGGGAAAAAGCCGAAAAATTACAGAAAGTGGTAGACGGAAAAGGTGCATGGCGGATTGCTGAGGCATTAATAAAAGCGCCAAAATAATAGAAATGTCGGATGTGGCGACAGAATGAGGGAAATGTGAAAGAAAGAATTTATGTATGTCATACATATTACCATATATATATAACTTTTTTGAAAGAAATGAATTTGCCGGCAGAGCAACGCAGAAAGGCTACGCTTGTTATCAGCCATATGTCTACGGATTTTGAAGATTTCCCGGACAGGATACGCAAGAGTGGTTTTTTTGAAGAAGTAATTGATTTTGATGAAAAAAATGAAAAGTTTTTCCCGGAACTGGCAAAGTATCGTAAAAAAGAAAACAACTTTATAAAAAGTATATGGAACAGAATCAGATTTACCAAGAAATTTGCCCGCTTAGAAGCAGAGTATATTCCGGTTGATTTTAAACAGTATAAGGATATCTATGTATTCTGTGATTCGGACCCTATCGGTTTTTACTTAAATGCTTGCAAAATTCCATATCATGCGGTGGAAGACGGACTGGATTGTTTAAAAAACGGTGATCTTGCACATTTGGATAATTTAAGCCATTTTAAAATTAAGGCATTTATGTCTCAGAAATTAAATTTGATTTTTATACAAAACGGATATAGTAAATATTGTTTGGATATGGAAGTAAATGATATTTCAGCAATTGCCATTCCTTTTGAAAAATATGTTGAAGTACCGAGAAAAAAACTGGTAGAAAATTTAAGTAAAGAAGATAAAATGCTCCTTCTTAAAGTTTTTGTCAGGGATATGGACAAACTAACCGGGATACTTAAAGATAACAGCGTTAAAACCGCACTTGTTTTGACAGAGCCATTATGTTCTCTTGATGTGCGAAAACAAATATTTGAAGATATTGTAAAGCGATATGAAAAGAAATATACGATAATTTTTAAGCCGCATCCAAGAGATGAATTGGATTACCGTACTGAATTTTCGGATTATGAGATAATAGATAAAACAGTACCTATGGAAATGTTGAATTTTATTGAGGGTTGTCAATTTGATGTAGTTATTGGTGTATTTACAGAGTTGGGAGCATTGGATTTTGCAAAAGAAAAAGTACGTCTCGGAGCGGATTTTATGGATGCTTATGAAGACCCGTCGATTCATAGATTTACTGATTTAACAAAATGTAAATTTTAGGAAGGATAATGTATGAAACTAAGTATAATCGTACCTGTGTACAATATGGCTGCAGACGGCAAACTGGAGTATTGTCTGAAATCATTGTTGAATCAGACAATATCTGACTACGAGATTATTGCGGTCAATGATGCATCGACGGATAATTCGTGGGAAATTTTACAGCAGTATAAAAACCTTTATCCGGAAAAATTGGTGATTCATTCGTTAAAGGAAAATCTAAGACAGGGCGGAGCCAAAAATGTCGGTTTGTCTCTTTGTAAAGGAGAATTTATTGGCTTCGTAGACAGTGATGACTGGGTAACAAAAGATTGTTTTGAAAAACTTCTAAAGAAAGCGGAGGCAACAAACGCAGATGTTGTGGCATGTGATTTTTGCTATGTTTACAGCCATACAGACATTCCAACGGAAAGAGTAGCGTGTAATTTACCTGAGCAAGCCGGGGAACTGACACATGAAAAGATGGCATCATTGTTTATGCATCCCGGAGCACTTGTAACCAAAATATATAGAAGAGAACTTTTTTTTGACAAGCCGTTTGCTTTTCCGGAGCATATGTTTTTTGAGGATAATGCAACAGGTATAGAACTGCTTCGCAGGGCAAAACATTTTGAATATATTCCTGAGCCTATGTATTTTTATTATCAGCATAATGCGTCAACGGTTCATGTAATTACAATGGAGCGTTGCAAAGACAGGCTGGAAGCGATGCGTATTATGTATAGATATGCATCAGAAAATGGGTATCTGGAAGAGTTTTATGATGAACTGGAATATAAGTTTACAAATCTGTTTTATCAAAATACGTTGTTTTCATATATGCAGTCGTCCCAAAAAACAAACATCAGATTTGTACGGAAAATGGGAAAGGAAATGAGAGAATATTTCCCAAATTTCCAAAACAATCCGTATTACATCAAAAACGTCCATCCGGAAGAAAAAAAATTAATGAAGATGGAACAAAAATCTACAATTATGTTTGTCCTGTATTACAGGGCGTTGTATTTTTATAGAAATTTACGAAAAAAATTAAAGAAATAAAAGGGAAGGAATTCATAAAATGATTTTATCAGGACATCAACCCAATTATTGGCCATATCCGGGACTTATCGGAAAAATTATGCTTTCAGATAGTTTCGTCTATGTAACAAAAGTACAGTTTGAGAAAAAAAGCTGGCAAAAACGAAATCGTATAAGAACAAAAGAAGGTTGGACGTATCTTCAGGTTCCGACTATTACAAAAGGTAAATTTGATCAAAATATTTGTGATGTGGAAATTGACAATAATACGGACTGGCGTGAAAAAACGCTTAAATCTATTCAGTTGTTATATGGAAAGGCACCATTTTATAAGGATTATGAGGACTTTATTAAGGAAACATACACTAAAGAGTGGAAATATCTTTCTGACCTAAATATTCATATTATGAACTTTATTTTAAAAGATTTAGGTGCCACAACTCAAATATATTATGACAAGGACTATGATTTCCAAGGTGCAAAAACAGCTATGCTTGTAGATATGTGCAAAAAGATAGATTGCGACACCTATTTATCTAATTTGGGAAGCTCCGCATATGTTCAGATTTCTGAGTTTACTGAGGCGGGATTGCATCATCAATATATAAATTATTTGGGGACTACTTATAGACAGCAGTTCGGAGGATTTGAACCGGGGTTGTCTATTTTAGATATGCTTATGAACTGTGGAAGAGACAGGACGAGGGAAATCTTATTGGATAGAGCTATGTATGAATTCAGCGAACCGGATGAAAATCTGTGATAATAGTCAAATTAGAAACGTATTTGTATCATTACCTCCGAAAAACCGAAAGATAGGTTTTTCGGAGATTTTCTTATGTGAAATAGAAAAGAGTTTATAGGGAGACGACCTGACTATGTGTTATATCTAAGCAGGAAAGAAGTGCTGATTGATATTTTAAGCCATAAGTTTTCTTTTGGCATAGAGAATTGTCGTACTGATTCATTGAAAACATTGCAATGTGCCAATTGCAAGTATAAAACCTGCCATATAAACAAAAAATTAAGTAGAAATATCTAAATCTTAAAATTTTATAAATCGTGCCAAAACTATTGATATGAGAAAAAAGTTGCACTAAAATGGGTGAGGAATTGAAGATTAGAGAGTATGAAAGGATATAAAAATGCTTGAATTAAAAGATATCAGAAAAGAATATAAAACCGGTGATTTGTCCGTGGAAGCATTGAAGGGTATTAGCTTACAGTTTAGGGAAAGTGAATTTGTTTCCATTCTTGGTCCTTCAGGTTGTGGTAAGACAACGATGCTGAACATTATCGGAGGTCTTGACAAGTACACAGATGGCGATCTTGTAATCAATGGTATTTCTACAAAAGACTATAAAGACAGAGACTGGGATTCTTACCGTAACCATTCTGTAGGTTTTGTATTCCAGAGTTATAACTTAATTCCGCACCAGAGCGTATTGCAAAACGTAGAACTGGCATTGAGTCTTTCCGGCGTATCAAAGACGGAACGCCGTCAGAGAGCCAAGGAAGCATTGGAGGCGGTAGGTCTTGGCGATCAGCTTAAGAAAAAACCGGCAGAGATGTCCGGCGGACAGATGCAGCGTGTGGCAATTGCCCGCGCCCTTGTTAATAACCCGGATATTATTTTGGCAGATGAACCGACAGGTGCACTGGATACACAGACCAGTGTACAGGTTATGAATATATTGAAGGAAGTGGCAAAGGACCGTCTTGTTATCATGGTTACACATAACCCTGATTTGGCAAACGAATATTCTACACGAATTATTCGTATGCTCGATGGTGTAATTAAAGATGATTCAGCACCACTTAGTGAGGAAGAGGCAGCAGCCGAAAAGGCAAAACATATTACGGGTCTTTTAAAGGGGAAAAAGGAGAAAAAGCCTTCTATGTCTATGGCAACCTCTTTTGGACTTTCTCTCAAGAATCTGTTTACAAAGAAAGGCCGTACTATCCTCACTTCTTTTGCGGGAAGTATCGGTATTATCGGTATCGCCCTTATTTTTGCGATGTCAAATGGTATGAATACGTACATTAACACGATACAGGAAGAAACGCTGTCTTCTTATCCGTTGACGCTGGAAGCACAGCATTTGGATATGGGCACGCTTCTTACGACCTTTATGGGTACTGCTGAATCGGAAGAAGAACATGAAAAAGATGCGGTTTATCAAAAAGGTATGCTCTACGATATGATTAATTCTTTGAATTCCATGGAAACCAAAGAAAACGATTTGGCAGCGTTCAAAGAATATATTGAAAAAGAGCTTTCTGATGAAAGTGAAAATGAAGAATTGAAAGAAGCAATCAGTGGTGTTCAGTATACTTACGATTTGGATATGCTCGTTTATACAAAAAATATTGATGGTGATATTATTGAATCTGATACTCAGGCACTTTTACAGGATTTGCTTCTTGAATATTTCGGAATGGACTTATCTTCGATGGTAAATATGGGTAGCAGCTCCAGTATGTCGGCCGGAATGTCAACGATGTCCGGTATGTCATCTATGAATGCATCTTCTATGCTCTGGCAGGAAATGCTTCCGGGAGACCATGGCAAACTTGTGAGTCCTCTTATGGAAAAACAGTACGACGTAATTTATGGTTCGTGGCCCACAGAATACAATGAAATCGTACTTGTTGTGGATGAAAATAACGAAGTAGATGATATGGCATTATATGCCCTTGGCTTAAAGTCAAAAGAAGATATCGATGCATTGGCACAGGCGGCTTTCAACGGAACAGAAGTTACGGCAGACGCAGAGAACTGGAGCTATGAAGAATTGTGTGATATGGAATTCCGTGTGATTTTGAATTCTGATTGTTACACATATGATGAAATTACAGGTGTTTATACAGACCTTCGTGATTCACAGGCAGGGCTCAAATATTTGTATGATAACGGAACGAGTCTCAAGATTTCCGGTATTATCCGTCCAAATGAAGACGCGGTTGCCACGATGATGACAGGTGTAATCGGTTATACAAGTGAATTGACAGAGTACGTAATTGAAAACGGAAAGGGCTCTGATGCAATTAAAGCTCAGCTTGCAAATCCGGCAAAAGATATTTTTACGGGTTTACCTTTCAGAGAAAATACAGGTGATTTATCAGAATCAGAAAAAGTAAAAGAATTTAAAAATTATATTGAATCTTTGAATGAAAGAGAAAAAGCAAAGGCTTATGTTGAAATTATGAGTATTCCAAGTCAGGAAACGCTTGATGCTGCAGTGACACAGGCAGTAGACTCTCTGACAACGGCAGAAATGCTGGATACTATGGTAATGGCGCTCAGTCAGCAGATGGGTATGGCAGAAAAAGAAGTGAGAGGTTATCTTGGAGCTATGCCTGAGGAAGATATTAAAGAGTTGTATACGGAAATGGTTGTAGAACAGACCAAGATGCAATATGCAGCGCAGGTTCAGGCTCAGCTTGCCGGAATGAACGAAATGCAATTAGCGGGTGCACTGGATATGGCGATGGAAACGTATACAACCAAAGAGATGGTAGTGTATCATGATGAAATCCTGGAATTTTCAGATTCAACCTATGAAGACAACTTGTTGAAATTGGGTTATCTTGATTTGAATAAACCGGCTACAATTAACCTATATGCGTCATCCTTTGAAAATAAAGATGTGATTGAAGAAATTATTGCGGATTATAACAAAAATGTGGATGAATTGGAAGAAATCACATATACAGATTATGTGGGACTTATGATGTCCTCTATTACAACCATTATCAATTCCATTACCATTGCGTTGATTGCGTTTGTGGCGATTTCGTTGGTGGTTTCATCCATTATGATTGGCGTCATCACGTTAATTTCCGTACAGGAACGTACCAAAGAAATCGGTATACTACGTGCCATCGGTGCTTCCAAGAGAAATGTATCCAGTATGTTCAACGCGGAAACAGTTATCATTGGATTTACATCCGGCGCATTGGGTGTACTCGTTACGTATATTCTCTGCGTTCCGGCGAATATGATTATTCATGCGGTTTCAGGCATCAATAACCTGAATGCAATACTGCCCCTTCCTGTGGCAGGAATTCTTGTAGCAATCAGTGTATTTCTGACACTTGTTGCAGGAATCATTCCATCCAGAAGCGCAGCAAAGAAAGACCCTGTTGTGGCGCTTAGGACGGAATAAGATTATAGAGATTGAATTTTCTGAGATGTGATGTATAATAGGAAGAAAGTATGCAAGATAATACGCAAGTATTTGAAGGTGTATTTAATGGTAGAAATCAGAGATATGTTAAAGTGTAAGAATTTAATAGTAAAATTACCGGTTGGAGCTGCGGCACTAGACAATAGTGCGCAGTTCCTTTTGTTTGGTTACAATTTCGAAACAATCTGATGAGTTTAAAATAAAAACAAAAAGGACTAAATGCAACCTAAAATGCATAAAAAATAAACTTGACGTATTAGCGATGGGGGTGTATATTTGTTTAAAAGACGGGCAAAATAGTTCACGTACAACTCAAAATGAAAGGAATGATGAATAAATTATGAATTTATATTTTGAACTATTAAAAAAACCAATATTCTGTATGGAAGATGTAAATGTGTTTTATAATAATATAGAGAGTGCTCGCTCTGCAATTAAACGAATGATGAAGGAAAAAATGGTAGCTAAAATTCGCAATAATATGTACACCTGTATCAGTGGAGAAACAGGAATGCCTATAGCAAATCGTTTTCAAATTGCAAGTAGCATTACACCTACTTCTTACGTATCTCATCATACAGCTATGGAGTATTATGGGATTACAGACCAGGTCTTTTACGATGTGTATGTTTCATCTGAAACAGGTTTTCGTGATTTTACATTTGACGGATATACCTATCGATATGTGGCATCTAAGAGTATGGAAGGAGTTGAGAAACCTGCTTTTAGCGGTGGAATCGTGGTAACAAATATAGAACGTACAATCGTAGACTGTATTAAGGATATGGACAAAATAGCCGGAATAGAAGAGGTTGTACAAAATATTGAGAATATAGGGCGGACGCAGGAAAAGAGATTATTAAAATATTTAGAACTTTTCCAGAACCAGTTCCTTTATCAAAAGATGGGATATCTGTTGTCAGAGCATCAGGAACAGATGGGATTATCAGATGAATTCTTTGCTAACTGCAAAGAGCAGATAGGAAAGAGTAAACGTTATCTGACACGAGACCAAGCGGGTGGACGATATGATGATGAGTGGAAACTGGTAGTGCCGGAAGACTTATACGATATGAAAAACGGAGAGATGTTAGATGCCGATATATAATAAATCAGAGATAGGGCGGGTGGCGCAACAAAGCGGATTTGTAAGAGATACCTTTGAGAAAGTTTTACGCTTGAAAGAAATTTTAAAATACCTGAATGAAGAAGAGTATTTAAGAGAACATTTGCTTCTCAAAGGTGGTACAGCAATTAATTTAGCTGTATTTAATTTGCCACGATTATCTGTAGATATTGATATGGATTATACGCCAAATGATACGAAAGAGGATATGTTGGTGGCAAGGGAGAAAATAACAGCCCTAATCAAGGCATATATGGATAGAGAAGGTTATCAGTTGCTGGATAGTTCACGCTTTATGCACAGTTTGGATGCCTTTTACTATCAATATACGAATGTAGGTGGCAATAGGGATATGATAAAAATAGAATTGAATTATTCCTTAAGGGCTCATATATTGGAGCCTGTATATAGGAAGATTCTTCCCGAGGCATTTGATGATGGAATGATGATTCGGATGGTGGCACCAATGGAAATCTTTGCAGCAAAGGGTAATGCATTAATTAATAGGGCTGCGGCGAGAGATTTGTATGACTGGGGAAACATGATGCAAGAAAAACTATTTGAGGAGAGTAGAGATATGTTCCGAAAATGCTTTGCTTTTTATGCTTCCATATCTGCAGAAAAAATTAATAGAAATTTTGATACATCAGCAATCGATACTCTAAACTTTGATAGAATACGACGAGATTTGTTCCCGGTCCTTCATAAGCGGGATAATTTCATGCTGGAGGAAAGACAACAACAGGCAAAAGATTATATCACTAGATTAATGCAACTTACAGTGCAGGAAAAGGAATATATAGATAGATTTATTCGTAAGGAATATAAACCGGAATTATTGTTTGATGACAAGATGATTGTTGAACGAATACAGAGGCATCCAATGGCGTTGTGGAAGTGTCGGTAAAGTTGATTTAAGTGAGGTTATATTTAAGAAAAATAGTGTAAAAATAGTGAAAATATAATGGAATTTTTTTATTAAATGAGGTATACTATTTCTTGAGATAACTTTGGTGAAGAGGTGATGTTCATGATAAAAGTTGCATTAACCAACGACATATTGAAGAAA
>CAZMND010000060.1:0-12460 GCA_964567585.1 uncultured Lachnospiraceae bacterium | reverse complement strand
GGAATATGTGTATTCAATTGGCGGTGCAAAGCGTTTCACGAACAAATAAGACACCCTTATGTGCCAGTGTCATAGCTCCGGCTTTCGGTATCATTCCACCACCGATTAACGCATTGGCAGTCGCACTGTGGTGAACCTCCACAAATGGCCGGCCAAGGCTTACAAAATCATCTCCCATACACTGTCCCGTAGCACTCATAATGGAAGCTACCTCTGTTCTCTCTTTTTCGGTAAGTGGTGGCAATATGGACGATAATGCTTTTACAAGCATCGTTTTTCCCGTTCCCGGAGGCCCCACAAACAAAAGATTGTGTCCACCTGCCGCCCCAATGAGAGCCGCCCTTTTTCCGCTTTCCTGTCCTATAATTGCATCGAAACCGTATTCTGTTTCCTTTTCTTCCGGCATCTGCTTTCGTACATACCCCAAAGCCTCTCCCTGTCCGGTAAAAAAAGACATAAGCTGCAACATATTTTCAAAACCATACACTTTCATTTCCTTGAAAAATGCCACCTCTGCCATATTCTCTTTTGCCACAATACAAGCTTCAATCCCCAGTTCCCGGGCTTTGGACACAATCGGAAACACCCCCGAAACAGGCTTTATAGTTCCGTCAAGTCCCAGCTCCCCAAGTAGCAACATCCCCTTTGTGCAATCCATAGGTAACACGCCCATAGACTTCAAAATTCCGATAGCAATCGGCAAATCATATGCCGTACCGGCTTTTCGCACATTTGCCGGCGACAAATTTACCACAATGCGTTTTGGCGGCATGGTTATCCCCAGATTTTTTATTGTGGCTCTGACACGCTCCTTTGCTTCCTTTACCTCACTTCCCAAAAGTCCTACCATTTCCAAAGACGGCATACCGTTTGAAACATCCACTTCCACCTGTAAAAGACTCCCCTCTACTCCTAAAAGTGCACCTGAAATTGTTGTACTAAACATACTCCTCCTTTCTATGCGGATTATCTATATTTAATTTTATATGGGCTAAAATTAAGAAATTTTAGAATGCACCGGCAATGACTTGCATTGCCGGTCCGGACGTGCAATTATCTGCACTTTTGAAATTTATTATTTGATATCAGATATTTGATTGTTTAAAACCTTCATATAATTTGAAAAGAGCCTTCTTTTCGATTCTGGAAACATAACTCCTGGAAATTCCCAGTTTTTTCCCGATTTCTCTCTGGGTAACTTCCTTGGTGCCGAAAAGGCCGTACCTCATTGTCAAAATTTCCTTTTCTCTTTTGGATAACAGTTTCCCAAACAACTCATCCAGCAATTTTAAATGCTCGGAAAGTTCCATCTTATCCACCACATCCACCTGTTCACTTTCAATCACATCCAAAAGATTGATTTCGTTTCCTTCCCGGTCTACACCGATAGGTTCATATATGGATACCTCTTTTGAGATTTTCTTCTTTCCTCTGAGCATCATCAGCAGTTCATTATCGATACATCTTGCCGCATATGTGCCGATCCTGCTACCCTTTTTCTCATCATAGGAATTAATTGCCTTAATAAGACCTATGGTACCTATGGATATCAAATCATCCAGCTCATCTTCTGTATTTTGATATTTCTTGGCAATGTGGGCTACGAGTCTTAAATTCCGTTCAATTAAAATTTCCCTTGCTTTCGCTGCCTCCGTTTTGCTGCCGTTTTTCATTAACTGAATATAGTAAACTTCCTCATCAGAGGATAACGGTTTTTGAAAAGTTTTCAAAATAGCCCCCAAAGTCCATTTACCATAGTTTATGAAAAACTCTTTCGCCAAGTGCCTTTCCATCTGTACACATTTTATTTTATAACTTTTATAATAAAAATTCTACCCACACACGGTTACTTACGTCAAGTCCGTATTCCGTCAAAAAAACCGAGTCTCCGTCCTCCTGTATAAGCCCCTGTTCCTTCAGTTTTAGAAGAACACTGCCATATACGCTTTCCATACCCGTTCCGAAATTCTCTAAAAACTTCGCTTTTGAAACACCTTCTGTCATACGCAGCCCCAAAAACATAAATTCTTCCATACACTCTGCCTTGGACAAATTCTGCACTTCCGTTTTCTCCATATACTTGTTTTCCAATAAATATTCATCCAGCCATTCCGTATTTTTATACCTGGTATCCGCGATAAAAGAAGCCGCGCCAAGGCCAAGCCCCAAGTAATCCCTTCTTACCCAGTAACGCACATTATGCCTGCATTCACAGCCTTTTTTAGCATAGTTGGATATTTCGTATCGTTCCAATCCTGCTTCATTTAAAACAGCCTTTGTTAGATAGTACATTTCCCGTTCTGTTTCTTCATCCGGTAAAGTAAGCTTATCTTCCTCGTACAGTTTATAAAATGGAGTGCCTTCCTCCACAATCAGACTGTACGCTGAAATATGCTCAACACCCAGTCCGGTCACTTTTCTTAAGGTATCCTCATACTGCTTTAGAGTCTGTCCCGGCAAGCCTGACATAATATCTACATTAATATTTTTAAAACCTGCTTCTCTTGCCCATATGAAAGTATCCAAAAACTGCTCATAAGTATGAATTCTTCCAAGAGTCTTTAAAAGTCCGTTGTCCGCTGACTGAAGTCCGATACTTAACCGGTTGATGCCTGCTGCCACATAGGCAAAAAACGCCTCTTTTGTAACCGTTCCCGGATTACATTCCATCGTAATTTCGCAATCCTTCTCCAAATGGAAAGCGTTCCCTACAGTCTCCATCAACTGCACAATGGTTTCATAGGGCACACTGGTCGGTGTCCCCCCACCGATAAAAATCGTGTCCACACACCACTCACTATATTCAGTTGCCTTTTCTTTTATCTCTTTTTGCAAAGCTTCCATATATGCCATCTGCACCTGTTTTGTGGCAGGTGCAGACAAAAAATCACAATAATTACATTTTTTTGTGCAAAAAGGGATGTGAATATATAATCCCAGTTTTTCCATTACTTTCTATCATCCAGTTTCAGTACGCTCATAAAGGCCTGCTGCGGAATTTCCACATTACCTACCTGACGCATACGTTTTTTACCTTCTTTTTGCTTTTCAAGAAGTTTTTTCTTACGGGTAATATCACCACCATAACATTTTGCCAATACGTCCTTACGCATTGCTTTTACAGTTTCTCTGGCAATAATTTTACCGCCCACTGCTGCCTGAATCGGAATTTCAAACAAATGACGTGGAATCTCTTCCTTTAATTTTTCACACATTCTTCTGCCACGCTCATAAGCACTGTCTGCATGTACAATGAAGGAAAGTGCATCCACTTCTTCTTTGTTAATCAAAATATCCAATTTCACAAGCTTAGACTCTTCATAGCCCTT
Source organism: uncultured Lachnospiraceae bacterium (assembly GCA_964567585.1). GTDB lineage: Bacteria > Bacillota > Clostridia > Lachnospirales > Lachnospiraceae > CALZKI01. The sequence continues at coordinate 9,131 of CAZMND010000060.1, read as the reverse complement.
CAATTCATAGTCAAAGGACGCATATCCTCTGGATCGGGATTTCAAGGCATCAAAGAAATCATAAATAATTTCATTTAACGGCAACTCGTAACGAAGCACCGCTCTGGTTCCTTCGATGTATTCCATTCCCAGATATCTGCCTCGTCTTTCCTGACAAAGTTCCATAATGGAGCCGATAAACTCACTTGTTACCATAATTTCCGCAGAAACAATCGGTTCTTCCATATAATCGATTTCCGACGGATCCGGTAAGTTAGACGGGTTGGTCAGTTCAATCACATCACCGTTTGTCTTGTATACTTTATAGATAACACCCGGAGCGGTTGTAACCAAATCCAGATTATATTCTCTTTCCAGCCTTTCCTGCACAATTTCCAAATGCAGGAGTCCCAAGAAACCACAACGGAAACCAAAACCTAACGCAATGGATGTTTCCGGCTCATACTGAAGCGCAGCATCGTTTAACTGAAGCTTCTCAAGCGCATCCCTAAGGTCCGGATATTTTGCTCCGTCCGCAGGATACATACCACAGTAAACCATAGAGTTTACTTTCTTATATCCCGGAAGTGGTTCGGCACAAGGATTTTGTCCATCCGTTACCGTATCACCCACCATAGTATCCCTTACGTTTTTGATGGATGCGGTAATATAGCCTACCATACCTGCAGTAAGTTCCTCGCACGGAATAAACTGACCCGCTCCAAAGTAACCAACTTCCACAACCTCCGCCTTGGCACCTGTGGCCATCATCAATATCTGGGTTCCTTTTTTTACCGAACCTTCCTTGATACGGCAAAATATAATAACGCCCTTATACGGGTCATATAACGAGTCAAAAATCAACGCCTTTAACGGTGCATCTTTATCCCCCGTAGGTGCCGGAATTTTTTCCACAATCTGCTCTAAAACTTCATCAATACCAATGCCGTTTTTTGCAGAAATCAGCGGAGCCTCCTGAGCTTCAATACCGATAACGTCCTCAATTTCATTCTTTACATAATCCGGTCTGGCGCTTGGCAGGTCGATTTTATTGATAACCGGGAAAACCTCCAAATCATGGTCAAGGGCAAGATATACATTTGCCAATGTCTGTGCCTCAATTCCCTGGGCCGCATCTACCACTAAAATAGCACCGTCACAGGCCGCAAGGCTCCTGCTTACCTCATAGTTAAAGTCTACGTGCCCCGGCGTATCAATTAAGTTAAAAATGTATTCCTCTCCATCCTTAGCCTTATAAACAGTACGGACAGACTGAGCTTTAATGGTAATTCCTCTTTCTCTTTCGATGTCCATATTATCAAGGACCTGCGCCTGCATTTCCCTGCTGGTCAAAAGTCCTGTCTGTTCAATAATACGGTCAGCCAAAGTGGACTTACCATGATCTATATGTGCAACTATGCAAAAATTTCTGATTTTACTTTGATCGATTCCTGACATATTTCCTCCAAATAGTTCTCATTCGGAGTTAAGTATACCATAAGGTTTTTGGGTTTGTCTATGTATTCCCACCCGAAAGCACTATATCCAATATATGTGCCAACGGAACAATGGCATTTTTGATTTCTTCCACGGTATTGGTCTGTGCTCCCAGCTCCACCAACAGGCTCTTTCCCCGAAGATGCATGTTGTATCTGTAGGCATTCAAATAATTTTTTCTGGCGAGTCCCGGATAATATTCATTTGCAGCCATTTGCATCTGAAAAGAAAATGCCAGATTCTCCTGTAAATTCTTATTTTCCAAATAACCGATCGGACCATTCTTTTTTGTATACGAAAGCCCATTAAAAAACATAAGTTTTGCCGTCTTAACACCATTCAAATCCGTAACCAGATGGGTGCTTTCTGCCACACCGTCCCTGTGCAAATCTATAACCACCTCTATACTGGGGTTTTCCGCCAGTATTTGTTCCAATGCCGGCAGTGACTTTGAATACGCATAGTCGCGACTTGGCACATCGTATTCCCCTGTATGATGAAGCACATTATATCCATATTCCTCCGTCAATATATTTTTTAATAACTCCCCTGCTCCTACAATGGTAGAATCAGCATCTCCCAGTGCCGAGTCCGAAAAAGCCTCCTGTGAATGCGTGTGATAAATTAAAATCTGCGGTTTGTCCTTTTCTTGTTTTAACGTCATATCCATTCCCGCCAGCACTTCCACATCAAATAGCTCCGGAACAGCCGTAGTCACACTGTCTACTGTATAAAATGCTTTGATAAAATCCTCCGTGGTCTCATACGATGTCAGATTAATATTGGTAACCTTCTCGGTGTTTTTTACAAACTCCGCCTGTCCTTCATCACTAAACCCATTTTCCGCATTCAATAATTCCAGCATTTCCTCCGGAACATCCTCTATGATATAAGCTTCCCTCTCATTTTCCTGTACTTTTTCCTCCCCGTTCTCTGTCAGAAACATTTTTTCTCCGGAATTCTCCATATATCCATACAAAGGCATCGGATAAGAAATCAACTTTGCCAAAAACATTTCCGTTCCGTTTTCATATATCCGGCTGTTATCCGCAGATAAAACCGGAAAAAATGCACGAATGATATTAACTTCCACACTTTCTTTGAACAACTGCTTTAATGGCACCTTACTGTCTTGTTTTTCCTTACCGAACTCATATATTCCGATACCGCCAAGCAAAAGACAAACTATCAGCAACAGTTCCATCATTTCCAATGTCTTCTTTTTTCCCTTCGTCTGAAACCCCTGCATAATAAGCCGCATATTCTGTTCCTTCCTAATCACATAGACAAGTATATGAAAGAACATTTTCCGTTAGAACTCAAAAGCTGTATTTATTGCAAAAGACAACGTATCAGACAAGCGCTCAATAATTCCGTCCACATCTTTTCCCGTAACAAACATATTCTGCAATTCTCCGAGTGTTCTGGTGTTTTGCTCCACAAACTTCGAATATGTGTCCGCTCCCGTTTCCCGACTAATTTTTTCGATGGCATCAATTACAATGGTTGACGCCGCTACTACCGTAGGTACACCGATTGCAACAACCGGTACTCCGATATTTTCCTGTGTCAACGCATTTCTGTTATTTCCAACTCCGCTCCCCGGGTGAATCCCCGTATCCGTTATCTGAATCGTTCTGTTCAGTCTTTTCGTACTACGGCTTGCCAGGGCATCCACCGCAATGACCACATCAGGCTTAGTCTCCTTTACAATCCCTTTCACCATTTCCTCGCTTTCCATTCCGGTTTTTGCCATAACTCCCGGAATCACGCCACTGATTTTGTGCACAGGATTTTTACCATAAGCTGCCGTTCCATATTCATTGATAATATGCCTTGTAATATATAGTTTATCCACCACCTGCGGTCCCAATGCATCTGCTGTCACCTCACGATTCCCAAGTCCCACAATCAAAACGGACACCTCTTTTTTCTTATTACACGCAAGTTCCCGTAATTTACCTGCAATTGCTTTTCCAACCTTTTTGTGATAGTCCTCGTCATTCTCCTCCAGTCTTCCTGCCTCTACCGTGATATAAGTGCCCATCGGTTTTCCCATTGCCTTGGAAGCATTTTTCGATTCAATATAAACCGTGGTCGTATGAATATCCCCATCCCTGGTTTCCTCTACTCTGATTCCCCGAAGCTCCTCATCCGCTTCCATAATATAATCTCTTGCTTCTACCGCTAAATCTGTCCTCACACGAAACTGACTCATCTTTTTCCCCTTTATAAATGATATTTTCTAGTATTTTTTACAAAATTTACAATTTTATGTATTGACATTAAGTTTTTAATGCCCTAAAATAACATCTGTGTGTTGAAAACATAGACGTCCGTGTCCGGCTCTGGTTTCAACGATTATAAACTGAATTTACATGGGAGGTGTAGGCATGGCTAACATCAAATCTGCAAAAAAAAGAATTTTAGTTAATCAGACAAAAGCTGATCGTAATAAAGCTATCAGATCTGGCGTAAAAACAGCTGTAAAGAAAGTTTACGCTGCAATTGATGCTAACGATAAAGAAGCTGCTGCAAGCGCATTATTAGCTGCAACTGCTACTATCGACAAAGCTACTTCTAAAGGTGTATACCACAAGAATTATGCTTCAAGAAAAGTATCTCGTTTAGCAAAAGCTGTAAACCAGATGGCTTAATTTTGACATAAATAAAATTGAAACAAAACAAAAGCAATCCATACCGTCATGTGGATTGCTTTTTTAATTTATTATCGATTATTTCTTAAAACATCACGCACATCATTCACACGCTGACTTGCCAAAAAAGTTCTCTCCGTTGTGATTCTTTTTTCTTTTTTAGGCCATGTAATAAGCATATAAACTGCTGTAACAATCACTGCCGCAAGGACAGCATTCACCCAAACTCCCTCTCCAATCATCTTCAAAAAAATCAGCCAGGCTACCGGTAAAGTACCTAAAAACACCATACTGCCACAGGCTATCATCTTCACGATAGAAAGTGGCGCTTTTCCTATTACTTTTCCGCTCTGTCCGTTGATATAATACTCGTAATCCTTTCCCCCATAAGAATACAAATATTTCCACACCGGTAAAAGTACGTATTCTGCTCCCTTATGTTCAACCGTTATTTCTTTGGCGATAGGAGTAATTACTTTAAAATTACTCAATTTATTATCTAATACTTTTTGAATATCCGCATTTACTTTTTCATTAACCCTTGACTCAAAATTCTTTGCTTCATCGGAATAAATTTCACTTAAAAATCCGGACATATATTTAGGTTTAAAACATTCTAATTCCCCGTAGTCATATGGCTCTAACATATCCATAATCTTATCCGGCATTGCAACAGAAGCATCTACGGGAATTTTCCGGAAGAAAGCGTCAAAATTCCTAAATATATCATAACATGCCATTTCCTGACCGGCTTTGGTTTCATTATCCCAAACACGTTCCCGAAATCCCCTTCCACGAAAATTAACATTTACATTGAAATCAAAAAGCCAAAATGGTACATATATTCCTTCCATTTTTTCAAGACTGGCTTTTGTCAGAAAAGAGTTCGGCGCATATCTTTTGTCCCCATAATGCAGACGGATCATAGTCTTAGCCTGTTCTTTTCCCACTTTAAAAGGAAGGATTCTATTAGGTTTATATTTTCCTTCCACTCTTTCCTTATAAATCACATATTGGGAACAATATGGGCATTTTCCCACCGAATCATATTGTCCTATGTTTAGTCTTCCACCACAGCTGTCACATATAAACATATCGTGTCCATCTATGCATTTTTCTGTATCCACACTGTTACAATAGGGACAATACAATTTCCTCTCTTCCACATGGTAAATCATATTACCATCACAATTTTTACACTTGTATATCACGTTCTTTGTCCCCTACTCTTATCTGCTCTGATACATATTAAGCTGTGTCTGGATAAATCCCAGTGTAAACAATTGCATAAACATTAAATTCATAAATAAATATACATATTTTCTGTCTGTCAGATTACCGCCACGTTTTTTAGAATCCTCGTACATCTGCTTTCCTTTGGCATATCCCCAATAAACAGAATAAAACGGCACGAACAAATACAGTAAAACTTCGCTTCCCACCGGATTCTCATCCCCGTGAAGACGTCCCAAATCCTTACAGATTTTAACCAGCCAAATAATACCGAAAATACCACAGGTGAAAATCGTAAGAATAATGCATGAACCTACATTACGGCGTGCAAAACCGATTTTCTGGCCTGTGATTTTTTTCATAGGCACTTCTTCATAATCTTCCATTCCCAAAAGAACAAACATCGCCAGCGCCGCACCCAATGTAGCAATCAAAAAACTGCTTAATACATATACACTAAAAACAATCGGAATACTCTTTGCAAATGTCACACAGAACGAACCGTTTGAAGCCTTAAGCCCGCGGCATAAAACCATAATTGTGAAAACAATGGAAAACACATTTACAGCCACTCTTACTACACTTTCTGTTGTAAACAAAAATCCCAAATAAACCTGTTCTTCGGACAAAAGCACAAACTGTCCCATTATTTCCGAAGCAAAAAGTGCTGACAGAAGCACAAGAACTATCTTCTCTGTTTTTTTCCTAATAAATACCAGCACACCAATTACAAGAACCAACACTGCCGGTAAAATATCTCTCACAAACACATATAACCAGATATTTTTCATACCTTGAAATCCGGTTACAATGCTCCCGCCATCCATATAGTAAGCAAACAACAAAAAGGCCGCCACTATCACAGTTGCCACTCTACATCTTGATTTTTCCTTATATTGCAATGAATTCATATCTTTCCTCTCCTATCGCACATATATGGCTTATTGTACCACTAATTTGTTCCCCGCACAATGTATCTATTTTTCCGCCATATGGAAATATTTACGTAATGGTTTCATAAGCGGTATAATGATAACCGCATAAAGAATGGATGTAATCACGGAATTCACCAATCGAACCGGTATTGCCGCAATTGCTCCCGCCTCATAGTTCCACACAAGACCATCTATATACATTCCAACTGTATTCAGTAAAGTTGTCACCACAGAACTAATCAGGACAAGTACAATCAATTCCACTTTTCCTAATTTAAATTCCTTATGTTTTGCATACAAACCAATGATCAACCCTCTGACTGCGTGAGGTATAATCCAAAGAATAGTGGTTGACATAAGCCCATATGATATTATCTGGTACATAAGACTTCCAAGTAATCCGACCAAAGAACCAATTAACGGTCCAAAAAGCAATCCACCCACTATAATTGGAAGTCCTGATAGATTTATCTTCATAATGGGCAAGGTGATGGAAAACATACTCAGCACAATATGCATTGCCATAAGCAAGGCACTCAGCACCAGCGTTTGTGTTTTCATTCTTTTTGTTTTCTTCATTTTTTTCATAAAAAAGCTCCTTTCATGACAAAACTTGTCACACAAAGGAGCCTGATTACGCCTATATGTGACAGCGGGATGCGACAACTGTACAGCGCACAAAGAAGTACTTCGTCCGACAAGCAACTCCCCGTCTCGCCGGCACATAACTCACAGTCATCTACTCTGTCATTTACATTATTTTACAAAAGGAAGTATAGTACTTATTTTTATTCCAGTCAATATAATCCGTTCTAAATCTCTTTTATCTGCTGATGAATTCTATCCGCCACTTCTTTCATAGCGAAGACATCCACCTTACAAACCTTTCTGTCATATGTGTACAAACCGTTAATCTCATCTTCCACATCACTTAACTGTGTGTATACACATCCACACGCGCCGTCCTTAATGGCTGAAATAATCATTTCATCATACATATGTACAATTTCTTTTGTCAGTTCTTCTTTCGAAGCACATACACCATATCCATATGTGGCATACTTACTGTAATAATGATCTTTAACAGCCATAGAATAACCACCACACTCCGAAACAAACAGCGGTCTGTCTTTGATAGGCAGTTTTACCACCTTAAAATAAATATGTTCGCTGTCAAAATCACTCTTTTCCTGATGAAACCACCCGGAAGTTGAATCAATTAGGCGGGTATCATCCCAGGATTTTACCATATCATACAGTTTATCACTTTCAAACTGCCCCCAACCTTCATTGAAAATAGTATAGGCCACGATACACGGATGATTATATAAATGTTCAATGGTATCCTTTGTATGGGAAACAAAAAATTCTTTTCTTTTCCCCATAATGCCGTCCTTTGCATCATTACGTTTTTTCATTCCTACTGTAGGCAGAGCCGTATCACCTATAAAAGAATATTTTCCCGAATTTACCATATCCTGCATAACCAGCATTCCAAGCTTGTCACAGGCATAATAGAAATATTCCGGTTCTACTTTAATGTGCTTTCTAAGCAGATTGTAGCCCAGCTCTTTCATGCGGAGAATATCTCTCTCATACTCATCTTCATTTGCCGGCAAAAACAGACCGTCACAAAAATACCCCTGATCCAAAACGCCATGAAGGAAAATCGGTTCGCGGTTCAAAAGAACTCTCTTTTTACCACCGATTTCTTTAATTTCAATCTGTCTGAGGGCAAAATAAGTGTCCACTTTATCTTCCGCTGTGGTAATTGTCATTGTATATAAATACGGATTTTCAGGTGTCCAAAGAACCGGTCTGTACTCTCCGCCATCCTCGGTTTTTATATCCGAAAGTTTAATACTACCATCCCGTCCTTTGAATTCATATTTAATGTTTTCCCCATTATCCAAATGCAAAAGTACCTTAAAATCGTCTGTATCCACATCCAGATGAATTTTTACAGACTCCATATCAGGTGTAAGTGTCACCTTCCGAATATAATGCTTCGGAACATTTTCCATCCACACGTTCTGCCAGATACCGCTGACCGGAGTATACCACATACCACCACGCTTTTTCGTCTGCTTTCCATAAGGATAATCGGAAGACAAATCATCATATGCGATAACTTTCAAATAGTTTTCTCCGGCCTTATTTAATGTACCTGTAACGTCAAAAGTAAACGGCAGATAACCACCTTTATGTTTTCCTAAGTATTGGTCATTCAGCCACACCTCGGCCATTTGGTCAACCGCACCAAAATGAAGTAAAAACTTCTCCTTTAAAAGCCCTTTTGGAAGGGTGAAATTCTTTTCATATACAAGTGTTTTCCCAATCTCTCCACGATATCCGGATAGCTTTGCCTGTGGCGGAAACGGTACAACTATATCTTGCCCATTTAACTTCCATAAAGGATCCAAAATCATATAATTGTCACGTTTCATCTGTGGTCTTGGATACTTATCCCAGCCGATTTCGTTGTTTTCACTATCCAAATCATAATGACCGTTTCTCATCATTTTAAATACAAAATACAAATAAACACCCAAAATTACCACTACAGCCAGTGCAGCAACCCAGATATTTTTATTTGGAAGGAATGAATAGGTTCCGTCATTATTTAAAATCATCTCCGCATTTTTCAGCACCAACGCCCCAATATACGGACCGATTATGCCCGGAACAAGCACTTGACCGATAATACGTATTCCCTGAAACTGTCCCGCTTTATTTTCCGGAATGTTATCTCGAATCATCGCACCAAATACGCTCATCCCCGTCAAATATCCTGTCATCATAAAAAGGGAACCGATAAAAACAGGTACCG
>CAZMND010000059.1:0-12723 GCA_964567585.1 uncultured Lachnospiraceae bacterium | reverse complement strand
CTGCTGACCGTCTCTGAATGTTGTATCTGTAATCCAGATATCCTTCGGCATATTATGCGGTACAATTCTGTCATTAAAAGGAATCTTCGGAATCTCTTCGTATGGAAACATATTTCGGAATACATTCGGCTTGTCCACATCATCCAAAATATACATATGTTCTTCAATTTCAAGAAGATTATTTTTTTCGTTCATCGTCACCGGACGATTTTCAAACGTATCATTAATCATTGTTTTCACCTCTAATTTATACATCTTGTATCATTGTATACAATCGTACTACCTATGTCAAGATTAAACCTTTTTAGTTATGTATTTTCGCCCTGTCAAAAACAAGGCGAATCATTACTTTACATCTATTTATAGTTCACAATTTTTTTGCAATTAACAAATCCATTCCCCTGCATATTTCTCTCATAGCCTATATCTGTCGCTGAGCTTAAAACTATTTTTTTCACTTCTTTCGGACTTGACCCGGGGTAATTTAATAAAATCCCCATCAAAACACCGCTTATAATGGGCGCTGCCATAGATGTCCCGCTCTTTTCCACATAGGCGTTCCTAAATCTCCCGTTGCGAAGCTTCTCCGGCCTGTTATTGCAGGAAATAATTTTTGTTCCCGGAGCCACAATATCGGGTTTTATAATGGCACTTCTCTTATCGCCCCGGCCCGAAAACATCCTGCAATTAGTTGTAGCATTCATTTTATCATAGATTCCATCATAACATCCCACCGTAATAACGTCCTGCAGCTTGCCAATCCCATAAATCGTATTATTATCAGGTCCATAATTGCCTGCTGCGCAAACAACCAAAATATTGTTCCTGATGATTGCATTTACCAGTTGAAGGATAATAGACAGGGAGTTTTCACTTACTTCTTTTTCCACGCCAAGTGACAAATTTACAATCCTGATATTCCATTTTTTATAATTTTCCAAAATATATTTTAATGCCTCTATCAGCCATTTTGCTTCACCCAGTCCGTTCCTGTTTAAAACCTTTAATATGACAAGCTTTGCTGAGGGACAAATTCCGTGATATCTGCCCTTCGAGGTCCGTCCATCTCCCGCCAGACATCCCGCCACATGCGTTCCGTGCCCGAAATAGTCAACACAATCGTCACATTTTTCATTGCTAAAATCATAAAAGGCTATCACCTGCTCCTTTAGGTCGGGGTGTCTTATTATACCGGAGTCCACAATGGCAACGGCATAATTTTCAGGATTTTCCCGCCAAAAAAAGTGCGTGTCATAGCCTATTTGATGTCTTACCCTATACAAAACAATTCACTCTTTTTTGTTTAATATATGAGTATAATTAAATTCTGTTAAATTTTATCTTTTCTTTCGCCACAATAAAAGCACTACGCCTATTGCTGCAAAACCAAATACCAAAAACCACTTCGGATGAATATAATCTCCCGTATCCGGTGACTCATCCAAATTGGCACTTCCCAGTGTAAAGATTGCCTCTCCGTCCTTTACCACCGCTTCTGCAACGAACTGATTGCTCTTATAGGAGTACATAGCGTATGGCGAAAAATGTTCTACCTGTATTTTGGCAATCATTTCATCGCCCATTTCAGAAATTGTATATGGTACTTCTTCCAGCTGTCCGTCACTATCAAGACATACGATATGCAAAGTTCCGTTTTGAAGTTCTTTCGTTAATGGAACTGTTAATACCATCCCCTGTTTACCAAGCTTTGTAATCGGAACATCGCAATTTTCTTCGTACAATGTCAAGTCCAAATAACAGGTATTTGCCGGAAGCTCTTCGCCATACAATTTCTTATACTGATTTTTGAATGAGGATATTTCTGTTTCATCCGCCAAATCTTCTATCGTAAGTGTATACCACGTATTCACCACATCGCTGGTCGCATCGTATGCATAGGATAATGGTAGAACACTGCTCTTATTAACAACCAAAATGTCCTTTTTGCCTACGTTTGTATCGCGGGTAGTTTCCACAGTATTTCCCGCCATAAATTCATCATAATTGGAAATTGTATATGTCTTTTGGAACACGGAAACTTTATCCGTAATTCCAAGTGAGTTAATTTCCTCATTTGACAAATAACTTTTCACAATATTTACAGTTGCATTTTCTTCTGACACAACCGACAAAACAAGTCCCTTAAATCCATAATCCGCATCGCCAAGAATCGTATCTTCAAAGTCGGTCACCTCGTCATCAACCACTGCAAAAACCACATCTTTTAATGCATAGTCTCTATACCAGTCATTGGAAAGTCTGGCTGATGATTCTTCATATGTCAAAACAGGAATGGATGCGCCATAAAAAATAGCTGTTTTTTCCCGTACATCCCTGTCATCTGATAAATCAAAGGCTAAAAGACCGATACTTTCCACCGCATCCGTAATTTTTATGGTCTGAAGCGGACATTCATAAAAGGCTCTGTCCTTAATAACTTTCACATTGGTTCCACCAAAAACCTCCTCAAGATTTGTACAACCGCAAAAAGCAGCTTCTCCGATTTCAAGAAGCGAATCCGGCATAGATACCGATAAAAGTCCATTGTGCTTATAAAATGCATATGGAGCAATTTTTTTCACTCCATCCGGTATTGTCACATGACTGTCTCCGCCGTTATATGCGAGTAAAATTCCATCACCCACAATCAGAAAATCCTGTCCTGATTTTTTCCAGTTTTCCATCCACTTTGTATTATCAAAAGCAAATGGCTCAATCTGTGTCACACCCTCTGGAATTGTTATTTTTTCCAAATCATCGCAATGATAAAATGCACCATATCCGATGGCTGTTACCGAGCTTGGTATGGTAACCGAACGAATATTACTTCTGGCAAAAGCAAAATCATTGATAACACTGATGTTATCCGGTATTTTATATCCGTCCATATTACTGCTTCCATAATATGCTTTGGAAGCAATTTCATTATTTACAACCGTATATTTTGGAATTGTATTTCCTTTTACATCCGTCGTACTAAACAAATCAATCACTTCTGATTTGTTATCCGTACTATCTGATGGTTTTTCGTCCTTTTCTTCTTCGTTGTAGGAATCGCCTACATTGACTGTCTGTTTTGTATTATCAATTAAGATGACCGCATGACCTGAGGATACCACTGTCGCCCCCAAAAGTCTTTCATCTGACACATTTGGTCCTTCTGCTTTTCCGGTTACTACATCTTCAATGCTTTCTATACTATCGCCTATATTATAAATAATATCTTCCACATCTTCATATTCTTCTTCCCAAATCGGCTGGAAGGATAAATTTTCAAAAAAATTATAGGCTTCGCTTCCCGGCTCTGCAATAATATTCAGTTTAAGACAACCGTCAAACGCAGTTTCGTGAATCGTTTTAACAGTCGGATGAATAGTTACATCTTTCAAATTCACGCAATCCGCAAAAGCCTTAAGTCCGATACGTTCTACAGAATATGGTATGACAATGGACTCAAGATTTTTGAGATTCGACAGGGAATAATCATCTAAATAGTCGATATATTCACTTAGCCCGATTTCCGTAATCGTATCACAGCCCCAAAATGCATATGGCATAATCGTTTCTACTGTACGCGGAAGCGATACTTTTTTAAGTCCGGCGCCCTTTAAAGCAAAATAAAGAACTTTACCTTCATCGTCATAGAAGAGACCATCTTTGTACATAAAATGCGTATTATCATCCGATACCGTCAGTTTGGAAAGGCTGTCGCAGCCTGCAAAAACGCCATAGCCCAAATCCTTGAGACTGCTTCCGATATAAAACTCTTTTAAGGAATTGCAATTTGAAAATGCTCCCGACGCAATCTTATAAACATTATCCGAAATTGTTACTTTTTCCAAAGAAGAACAGTCTGCAAAAGCTCTGTACGAAATCTCTTCCAAACCTGACGGAAGTTTTATTTCCGTAATATATTCGTTACCCGCAAATGCTTCTTCTCCGATGACTTTTACAGTATCAGAAACAGACACGGATTTCGCCGTGCCTGTATATCTGACTAAAGTTGTGCCATCCATTTCAAATACATCTGAAGCGTCTGTATTTGCAAATACATCTGTCACCGGCACCTGTGTTAAAACAAGTGCCAATGCAAGAAAAATTGCTCCAAATGCTTTCATAACAAATTTCTTCATAAAATCATCTCATTTATTAATTGGCAGTTTTCTGAACATTTACTACCTTATCTTTTTTCAGGAACAATGCTATTGCACAAAGGAATAAGCCTGCTGATAAAAACCACTTCGGATGAACCATATCTCCGGTTTTTGGCGTAGTATCAATTGTACCTGTTGCAGATAAATTTCCTGCATCGACATAAACAACATATGGTGAAAAATGTGATGCTGTAAACTGGATACATGGAACCTTGTCGATTGTCTTAAATGAAACATTCAATTTTTCCAGTTTATCATTTACTACCGCTGCAACCTTACAATTGCCTCCATAAGCAACCAGTGAATCCGGAATAGGCATAGTAATTGTAACACTGATACTTGATGTATCTTTGATTTCAGTTGTTCCCTTGGAATCATATAATGAAATATCCATTGCTGAGAACATAATGTCTGTCATATCACCATATTCATACTGTAATGCTCTGTAAGCCGATTCCGTTGCAAACGAATCATCCGTAATTTTAACAACAAAATTATCCGTAGAGCCATTAATTGTTGCAGAAGATACACTACCATTGGAAATACCCGGCTTATCAATATCCACGTAAGAGCCTTCGTATTTATTTCCTGTAGATGAATTTCCGCTACCTGTACTGGAACCGGTATTACCGTTACTATTACTTGTATTTGTATTTGTTTTTGCCTTATAATTTGCTGTTACCGTACAGTTTTCAGCCGGCATAGTAAATGCAGTTGCTGATAAGGAATCACTGATAAATTTCACATTTGTATTGTTTGTCGTCCATTTATCAAATTCCTGCGTGCTTGCCGGAGTATTGGCAACAATAATAACCTGTGCACCGGCAACATAACTTCCCGAACCACTACCATTGGCAACCGTTAACGAATATAATTCCCCACTCTGTGTTGTTCCGCTTCCTGAGTCTGTTCCGTCACCGTCATTACCTGAACCATTGCCGCCTGTTCCGCCCGAACTATCACCGCCCGATATCACTTTTTCATATTGTGCATAAACTTCTGTATCTTTTGTAATTCCTGTAATGGCCGGTCTCCATCCTGTGAATGTATAACCTTCTCTTTCCGGAGCTACAGGTGCAATACAGTCTGCGCCATTATCTACTTTCATAGTATAAAGAAGTTCATCATTGTGGTCGTAGAAATTAACCGTCCACTTTGTTTCTTCCGAATCAATTTTTCTATACTGGGCAATGACGTCCAGATTACGACTAACTGCTTTATAATCAGGTAACCATCCCGTAAAAATATATCCTTCCACTTCCGGTGCTGTTGGAGGAACTGCGTCCATACCTTCTGTTACCTGCTGCGTATCTAACACATTACCGTCTTTATCCCAGAAATAAACTGTAAATTTAGCTTTATCTGCCGGTCTTGTTTCCATTTCGATATTCGGATATGTTTCCGCATAATCACTGGCTGTTGTATTTTCCGTACAATAGAATGTAATTGTTGGCAAACCTTCTCCGGTATCAAAACTTGAAGGGTCAATAATTCTGACGCTTTCCGGAATTTCCACATATTGTACCGCACTGTCTGTAAATGCATTTTTATTAATCTTTGTACATGTGCTAGGTAAATATACCGAATACATCTTTGGTGTATTTCTAAAACAATCAATCGGAACCGATGTCACAATAGAACCGGTTAAATCCACACTACCAACACCGGTACAATCCATAAATGCTTCATCATAAATCGTTGTAAGTGTAGCCGGAACTTCATTTTTATTTACCGTACTAGAACCGGATGTGTTACCTCTTGATTCTAAGCACTGTACCAGTTCTGTTTCAGAACCATTATTCAATTTATAGATAATTGAGTTTTTGCAGGTGAAATATGGACTTCCTGAAAAATCAACATCTGTAAGTTTTGTACAACCTTTAAACGGACGAAGTCCGATTTCTGAAACTGTTGAAGAAATCTTCACATTTTCAAGTTCTTTATCTCCGTCAAACACATAGCTACCCATTGTCGTTGCATCCGGGCTTGTCATCTGGAAAGTAGATAAATTTGTATCATTTGCAAATGCATACTCTTCAATCACATCTCCGCCGCCATTGATATACACTTCCCGTAATGCCGAGTTATCAGAGAATGAATAAGAAGATATTGTGCCTGCACCACCATTGATTGTCACCTTTTCAAGTGCTCCCAATTTGCCTTCAAAATTAAATGCATAAGGGTCAATTGTTTCCACTGAATTCAATGTAATAGACTGAATGGATAAATTCGGTGTAAGTGCTGTGGCATTATCTCCGTAGGCCTGCTCACCTTTCGCATTTTTGCCTGAGAAAATACCTTCCTTAATGGAAGAAACACCATCCGGAACAACTACATGTAATGCAGAATCAATAATCGCCTGTTCATTTTCTGTAAGCGCAACATCATCTGCCAAACTGTCATTGTGATTCAGCAAATATTTCGATACCGCTGTACTTGCTGCCTGTTTATAACCTTCTGTCATATATGGGAACTTATTGAACCACTGCTGATTTGAAATATTGCTCCAAGTCGGATATTCCACAAGCTCGCTCATCTGTTTTGCGCCGTTATATTTAATTGTCATATTAGTCGGCCAACCGCTGTAGAACGTAATATACGCAGTTGACTGTGAATCATTGTTAAAGTTATGTGTACCGTTCATCGCATATGTAAAAGGCACTGATGTCGTAGAAACCTCACCTGTAAATGTAAGCGTCGGCACTTTCGCAATCTCGTCACCACAAACCTTACAAGAATAAGATTCTGTTCCCGCATCATAGTTGGTACTACATTCCTGTGTATCAAATGCACCATCTTCAATTGTTGTTAAATTACATGGAGATTTGAAAATAACATCCTGTAAATTGTGACATCCAAGGAATGCACCTGTGGCAATTTTTTCAATGCTTGAAGGAATGGTAATCTTTACAAGACTACAGTTGCCACTGAAACAATCCGCACTCAATTCCTTAATGGAATATGGTCCGATTTTATCTACAATTTCAACATTTTCTGTTTCGCCATCCAGATTAAAATTGACAAGTTCATCCAATGAGTTAACCTGCCATGTCAATCTGGCATCATCTGATGTAGAATCCGTTCCTTTATCATCTACAATAATCTTTTCATATAAATCCTGACCAATATATTTAAACGCAATAGCATTTGCCATACATACGTTATGAATATTGGAAGGATCCTGTCCTTCAATATAAAATTCTTCCGGAACAGACTGTAAAAAGCCTTCAAAATCCAGCACAACATTACCATTTACGTCCTTCGCTTCCGTAATTGCCATTGTACTGTTTGGAATATACAAATACTGAAGTTTTGAACATCCCTGTAAGTTAGAAACAGAGAAGTTGGTTTCTTTATATGTATCCGGGAATACAAGGCTTAACATAGAGGTACAATCCTTAAATACATTATTACCAATGTAATTCAAAGATACCGCCTGTCCCTGTGCACACAAATCCAAATTTGTTGAAGGATTATTAGGGTTACTTCCGATGGAATAACACGCTTCAAATGCAGAGTCGCATAGTACACGCACGTTAATCGGAACCGCAAATCCTTTCAGTCTCTCACAATCATAAAATGCATGATTACCGATGGCAGTTAAGTTACTGCTGACATCCATATTGATTGTGTTCATATTGATACAACCTGAGAACGCATAGTTTCCGATTGTATTAAGACCATTGGCAAGTGTAATGCCCTGAAGGGATGTACAACCATAGAACGCATAGCTACCGATACCGCGAAGTTCCTCACCAACTGTCAGGTTTCTAATATTACCGTTGTTAGCAAAAACGCCTTTAACAACACCATATTTTTTAAAGTAATCTTCTATTGTAATAACCCCGTTAACTTTGTCACCATAAATTGTCCAGCCACCGTTACCATCTGACTCAATAAACTGATCGCCGATGTAAGCAACTGTTGCAGAAGCCAACTTCTTATGAATATCCGTTGCGCCCTTGTCAGTCGCTGTGTATTCTGCCATAGTATCTGCGGTAGCTTCTTTGGAACGATAATAAAGTTCACCGTCTGAATTATTTTTCCAAAATTCATACTGTTCATAATAACAAGGATAATAATACCAATATTTGGTTATTTCCACTTCCACAAGTTCGGTTTCACCTGTTGGATTACCTTCCGCATCCAAAACATCCTGTTCCTGCTCTTCTGTCACCGTATATGGATAACCATTACCGTCTGTATTAGTATCACTGCTCAATCTGTAATACAAAAATTCGTTGTTAAGAGACACTGCACAATAACCGCCCAGTGTACCACCGTCCGTAGCTGAATATTTCAGGTACGCATCCACCGTATCCGGAATTGTCAATGAACCACCCGGAATATTACCACTTGAAAAGCCCAAAATAACCGCATAACGAGTGTTACTTCCGATATCACCGTCTTCATCGACATAAGCAAACTGATATGCGCCATCACCGGTTGTATACACTTTGATATCTGAGTTCGTAAAATCAATGATTGGAACACTGGAAATCAAATACTGCGCCGCATCAGCCGTAATTGCCGCATTATCATCTACAATATCCGCCGCTGTTGTAAAATCAAAATCGCCGGAGCTTGTATTATATACTCTGTTTGGATAGATTTTATATTTTTCGGCAACACTGCTTGCATCCGCCTTTACATTATCTGACGGAAGTGCCGCAATAATAATTGCCGTAATCATCAAAACAGCGCCTATTGCTCTTCTGATAATCTTCTTTCCTCGTTTACTTAATTTTCTGTGTTTTTTACCTGCTGACATAACCCTTCTCCTTTTGGTTTTTTACAACACGCATTAATTAATTTTTCTTGCTACTATTACAAATCTTCCATTGTTTTCCTGATAATCACAGGTAGACAATGTCAGCAACTCATCGCCATATTCCGGTGTAATCCCGGTATCGTACAATGAAATTTTGGCCATCTCAGCCATATTGGAATCAAATTCCTTTTCCGACTGGACATCTAAAAACTGATAGTATTTAAAAACTACTGCATCTTCGTTATAAATTTTGGAGCGGAACACATATACAATTTCATACGCTCCCTTTTCATAAATCGTATCAAATTCAAACTTCGGATGTTCCTTGTAATACGCTTCATCACTGTATTTACTGAGACTTCCGAACATCTTTCCCGACTGCATATTGTGACCGTAAATTATCAGGTTGGTATTTCTGTTAATTACATCACACTGATAGTCCAAAAACAGACAACCGTTTTTATCATATTTGTTTTCAAAATTATGATCCAGATAATAGGTATTGTCATTTGTCTGCATTACCGGGTAATCTATATTTATATCGGCAATTTTTAGCCATCCGATTAGGTCTTTATTCATATTTAATAAAGTTTTATAATCTTCCAGTACTTCCGGAGCGGTATCTTCGCTGTTTTCTTCGTCATTATTCTCCGAATCACCTGACATATAGGCAAGTCCCGGAGTTTTGTTCTGTTCTTTTATTTGCGCCAGATGCTCCATATCGTTCTCGGTCCGGTAATTCTGGTAATAATAAATGCCAAAATATGCAAAACAGGCAACTGCTACCAACGAAAAGATAAGAATCATTAGCGCACGCCGTCTTTCCTGCCTTTTAAGTTCCGCCTTCACGGCTTCTTTTAATTCATCATCACAATCATCCAAAGATACTTTTTGCTTACCTTTTGATACCTTCGGGCTTTGAACTTTTGTCTTGCGGCTCTGTTTCTTTGTATCTATGGCCTGTGGTTTATTTTTTATCTCCGAATACAACTTAAAAATTTCATCATCAAAGTCATCACCCACAACACTTTCAAAGCGATAACTGCCTCCTGCAAGATATGAATATACCTGCCTGATATCTTCTGCGTTATTCAAATCAAATGTAGCTTTAATTTCTTTAATTTTATCGTAATCCCTAAGTGCCGCTTCGTAATCTATTCTGTTATAGAAAACTCTGCCTTCCACTTCAAATCTACCGGCAGACATATACTACTAACTCCTTAAAGCCCTATTTTTGAGCATAGTAATCCTATTTTTGTGTATATATCATTTATTTTACTATATCTAGAAATTTTATCAAGCATTTTATCAACATCTAGTACAAAATATTCAAAAAAATTTATTTATTATTTAAAGAAACACAACCAAGCCCGGGCGCATAGTATATACCATAAAAAGTAAACGGAGGCAACAACATGAGTGAATTAACAGCTACTCAGTGTGGATGCAGCAGAGACAACTGTTCAAACAACAATTCAGGATGCAGTTCATGGATTTGGATCATCATCATTTTATTATTCTGTGGAGGTTGTGGCAACGACAACGACTGTGGTTGTGGCTTTGGCAGAATGGGCGGTTTATTCGGAAACAATGGTTGTGACAATGGTAACAACTGCTGTGAATGGATTATCATCTTAATTCTCCTCTTCAGCTGCTGCGGTAACAACAACTGCTAAACTGATGAAAAAATGGCTCCGGGGAATTTCTCCGGGGCTAATTTATTGTCCGCAACTACACAATGTCATATAAATCGTACTTTTCTCATACAATGAACAAACACTTGAAGGAGTTTTATTATGGAAGAATTGAATGACGACTGTATCAAAAAATTTGATACCAAATATTCAACCAACAAAATTCAATGTCTTAAAATTATCAGTGGCCATGTGACTCCAAACATTCAAAACCTACTGGCTGTATATATTAAGTTTCTGGAAATCCGGTTTTGTATGAGCCGCTTGGACAATCATATCAACTTTAATGAAATAGCCCATTGTACGGACAAAATCAATATTCCAAATCTGATTAACGACATTATGCCCTTCCTATCTCCCACAGAGCAGGAAAAAATGTCGCAAATCAGACAGACTCTCACCCAGATTGAACACTATCAATCCCTGTTTTCAACCTTCCAGATGATGCAGGATTTGTTTGGTGACGGCAAAGACAATCCCTTCGGCAATCTTTCGCCGGATATGGACATGAGCGAATTATCTTCCATGATGGAACTTTTTCAGAATTTTAATTTATAGGTGGTATTTTTATGGACGCAAACTGGATGCAGGATAACGAATTATCCAATATTTCCAAAGATAAACTGTTGCTCATCAACTCATTTTTAACAGACACAAGCCGGATGAGCCAAAAAGAAATGATGATGTTCATTATGAACGTCGTAAAAAAATGTAAGGAACAAAACATCCAATTTTCCAAAGAGGAAATGGAACAGATTATGGCTGTTGTGAAAAAACACGCTACTCCTGAAGAAATTGCAAAAATCGATAAGGTTATGAAGATGCAAAATATGAGGAAATGATAAACTAAATTTTAACTTATTGTTATAATACACTTTAACGTAAAATCAAAAATCGCACTGTCGCCCTTCGAAACTCAGGACTCCAGTGCGATTTAAAATGTATCTTAACGTATAATCCTTTAATTGTCTAATATTTCTCATCAACAATTATTGACAATGAGAGCGGTCTTCTGCAATAAACTTCTGCAAGGAAATTTGCATAGAAAAAGAGAAGAAACTTAAATATGGTTTCTTCTCTCTGTTTTTTTAATGAATTACTACATTATCACCCCAAGTACTTTGCTGGTTCCAATCAATATCATCGCCACTACCTGCGATTGTAAAACCACCAGCGAAAGGATTTTCCGTGTTGGCATTGTTCTGTTCAAACTGCTGTACAAATTCCTGTGTCGCCTGTTCCACATCTGTTTCGGCTTCGATATTTTCTTTGCTCTGCACTACACCAATTTCCCTGTTTTCATCTTTTTCTGTATCTGCCAAAACGACTTTCTTGCCAGTTTCGGTTGTATCTTCTACGGTATCTTCTACTACTACATCAGTTGCAGGTTCATCTGCCTTACCACAACCGGTTAATACGGTTGCTGTAAGTGTGGTTGCGACAGTTGCCATTGCTAATAATCTTCTAACTTTTCTCATCTTAGTATTTACTCCCCATATTTCATTATTTTTATAAATTTACAGTTGAAAAATTCTCCAACCGGATATATACTATAAATGTGACGGAGAGGTACTTAGTTACCCCTCGAATACAAAATCTGGATTAAAAATAACCGCACACTTTGCTAGAGGGGCGGTTATTTTTTTTCGTCTTTTTGACGCTTTATCTTCCGTAAAAGAGCTACTACTGTTACAATCAACAATGCAGACTGAATATGGTTATCTATTATAGCAACAAATAACTCTATCAATCGCAGAACATCATCGTATGTAATGTACATATGCATCTCCCCCTTTCGGTAGAATAAACCTTTTGCTTTCGCAAAAAAACGCTTTTACACGTTGATTTTATCTCCGAAGGGAACCTTTCACTTTCCGCCACTAGATGTATCATAACAAATATCTCTTTTTCTTGCACTATCTAATTAGACTACTAACCATCAAAAATTATCCTACCATATTTTATAAATTATACACAAAGATTAATTATCTTATTGACCCCCCAGAAATAATTCTCATATAATAAACATACAACGAATCAGTAACATTACTGTTTGGGCTGGTCGCAAGACCCTGGTCCATCTATCGGCAGGGAAGTTCCCTGC
>CAZMND010000058.1:0-12874 GCA_964567585.1 uncultured Lachnospiraceae bacterium | reverse complement strand
GCAGAGGACTGAAAATCCTCGTGTCGCTGGTTCGATTCCGGCTCTGGGCATTTGCAGGAAGCAGAGAGGTTTAGGTGCTTTGGCACGAACTGATTGCTGACTGCTTTACATATATGCGGGTGTAGTTCAATGGTAGAACACCAGCCTTCCAAGCTGGATACGTGGGTTCGATTCCCATCACCCGCTTTTATTATTTATTCGGGAAGTCTTGAAAATCAAGGCTTCCCTTATTTTTTTCTCAACTGTACCGCCAGTACGTTCGGTACAAATCGTACTACGCTATATTGCAAGTGCCTTATCAATGGCAATTGCTTGTTCTTCTTTGGGTTTTCTCTCAAAAGAATAATAACCAAAGGTGGTAGAAAGGTCTTGGTGTCCTGCAAATCGTTGCACTGTACGGTTATTTATGTCGGGACAGTCCAACAAGGCTGAAATACAAGTCTTTCTGCATTTGTGTGGGCTTTTAACCACTGTACCAAGTCTTTTACACAGTTTTCGCAATTTTCTGTCTGCTGCATTATAACTTATTCGATAATCATAGTTTGGATTATTACTTTGGAATATCCATTCTGCATTTAAACACTGTTTTTGATTATAGTCTTTGACTAATTCCAAAATACGTTGAGCCTCTTTTGTCAAAGGAATATCCCTATAACCAGCGGTTGATTTCGTCCATTCTTTTACGCCGTCATTATTTGCCTGTCTACGGATATATAAACGATTGTTGCGAATATCCGTCCATTTCAGCCCACAACACTCTCCAATGCGTAAACCGGTCTCAAAGAGAAATAATATTTGAAGTCCGGCACAAGTAGGTTGCTTTTGATAGAGAATTAAATCTTCTTCAACCATTATTTTCAGTAGTCGGCGTTCTTCATCTGTAAAAACCTGTTCTTCATCAGAGGGCAGAGGGTTAGAAACAATTAGTTGTTTATTGATTTTTTGTCTTGCTCTCTGCCAAGTATTACTTACCACGATTTGTACATCTTCATCAGATGCGTATTCAAAACATTGATTTACAATGGAAAATATGCGGGAAAACTTCTTTTTATCTACTGGGTAGTGCTTCTTTAAAAGTGCTTCTGCCCATTCTCGTAGCATAAGAGAAGTTATCCTTGATAAAGGTGTGGAAAGGATTTTGGTGCTTAATGGTTCTTTCAGATAATAGGCGTTCCAAGAGGCTTGTATTCTCTTGATATTATCTGCATTAGTCGGTGTTTGCTTTCCATAAACTTTCTTCACTACAACGTCTTACTTTTCGTTTTCCAGTAGGACGTGTGGCGTCATCTACTTCTGTAAACCAACCACTTTTTTCTGTGTAGTGAATTTGGTAAGGGTGCATCTTTTTTGCTTGTTGAATATTTTTCTTCATAGTTATCATATTCAACACTTCGTTATAGACCATTTTATCATCATAGAGAGTATATGACAATAAATCATCCAGTTTAGAATATTCAGTTTTCATTGCGTTATTAACGCAAAAGGGACTGTATTTAGACAATTAGGCATTTAAGTAATAGGCTTTAAGGTAATAAGGTGTTTATTTTATTAGGTATTTAGGCTTTATGCCCTCTTTCTGCGTCTACTCCTTTCAAATATATTTGCTTGTCGCATATTCTATATACAAGTTTTGGAGAAAAGAGAGGGCAGAACCTGACTCGTGTAAAAGTGGTTTTTAATGTGTTAATTTGTGGAAAGTAATGTATAGAGTGCTATTTTTTTTTAGTTCTAAAGAGGTATATTAGGACTTCTGGTGGTATGTGTTCTGTTTTCTAAAGTTGGTTTTCCGAAATCTAAAAAAGTAGGGTTTTTGATGTGATTTTGACAAAAAAATAAGAGGGTAGATGATTTCAATGTTCACAAATACGTTTTCGCAAATTGTTTCTGTAAACAAAACAATTTAGCTCTTATATGTGAGAAATGAAAAGACACCTATTTTCGAATGAAAATAAGTGTCGCATTTTTTTGTGTAGTTTCTGGATGTTAGTTGGTATTATCCGGTTTTTCCATATTATCAAGAGCATATTCAATACACTGAATTACAACCTTGTTAAAGGAAAGAGCGTTCTCATTTGCAAGGCTTTGCACCTTGTCAATTAGGTCTTTGGGTAAACGTAAAGATTTGTTCTCATACTCGATATAGTCTTTTTTTATTGCAAACATAGTAGCACCTCTTTCTCAATATTTATTGTATTATGAAAGAGGTTATGTTAAAATGTTAGAAATATAATACAAAACATATTATAAAAAATAATTAAACCATAAGTATGGGAGGATGGCGAATGACAAAGGCTAGAAAAGTAGATATTCTCTATCGAATGGCAAAAGGGCAAAGGACGGATGCAAGTAGTGAAGAGCTAATGGAGTTACGTAAATACAAAATTTGCGCTGGAGATGATGCCAATTGTGCTACCAGGGCAAATATTACAAATTATGTTGCTGCAGTAGACAATGGCTATCGATTATCTTTCTATGATTGGTGTGCCAATAATTTGCAAGGTGACAGACGAAAAAAAAGCGGAAGGGCGGCATCAATTGCCAGAGCAAACAAGGAACAAAGTTTTGGCTCTGTTTTTGTAGGATGGCTTGTATGGGGACTGGCACTTTATTGGATATTTGATGGTGCTATATCTGCGGTTGCATGTGCAATTATGGGCGCCGTGGTGGCGTTTGTATTGCAAAGATGTAGTCGCCGATTAGCAGGTTTTACCTTAATTATCTTACCGATTATTTTGGCGGTTGTATTTGCATTGTATATATAAATAAAGATTATAGGGGAGGTATGTTAAATGGAATGTAAAAAATGTGGAAATATATTGCTGGAAAATGCAAAATTTTGTTTTGAATGTGGAGCAAAAGTAGAGCAGAATTTGATATGTACTACTTGCGGAGCAAAGATGTCTTTGGGATATAAATTCTGTATAGAGTGTGGGGCAGTGATTTCCGGAAGTGACGAGAATCTGATAGAGAAAGAAGTGACTGAAACAAACGGATTAGAAATTGAAGATATAGACTGGGATAAAGCTTTGGCTGGAATAATAGACGAAGAAGAGGAAATGTATAAAAAAGTAATTAATAATTATGTCTGGCACAGTGATTGGGAAAAAAGTTCTTTTTTCGATGGAAGAAGATATTATGTAATTGATAGAGAATACGATAGTGAGATTTTGAAAGAAATACAAGCGAGTGCGAGTGGTAAGATAGAAAAAAGTATATCGGCAAAATATTTTGAAATATTTCATATTATGGTATGGGGTGAAAAGACAGAATACGTGCGTATATTAGCTATATTTGAAGATAAAATACTTTTATTTTCTGTAGAGGGCAATCGGCTCATGCTGGTTGATACAAAAAATGCTCGTGATTCAAAGTGCTATCGCAATGAAATTTATTATACGTGGGTGCAAGATAGTGAAGAGGGAGAGCGCCAATATATTATTAATCTGGTTACAGGGCGAGGTATACATGTTCCTAATACAGAAAAAAATGAATGGTCTTTTTTTAAGAAAGATAATGGAACCATGATATATTTTACAGGAATTTCAAAAGAAGGGAAAAAAATAAGTACAAGATTATGGGATGATGGGAGTTGGGGAGGAATCCATCAAATATCAAAAGATGAAATAAAGAATTTAGGAGAATTGCCTTTTCCACATTACACTAATAATGAGTTGGAAAAAATCGGATATAAACGGGATTTTATAGGAAAAACTATTAGAATAAAAACTTTTGAAATGTATCAAAAATTATCCGGATTAAAGATAACTGATGAAAATAGATATTTTTCAAGGGAGGAAGCGAAACAGTTTATACGTGATTTTCTAGAGATTGTTGAGTGGAAAGAAGTAAGGGATTTAGGTGGGGACCGTTATATTGTCAAGGTTCCAATGAGTGATGAATTTAGGCAGAAATATTTTGTCTTAAATGCTATCTTAAATATGAATAATGTGGAAGCATTTGCAAAGGGAGATAATAGTTTTTATTATTCTTTCTACAATGATATGATTTATGATATAGACGATATTATACAGATGATGATTAATCTAGATATTTTAACTCCTGTATATGGTAGGTATGATTGGATGAGTTCTTGTGTGGATGGTAATATTTTCTCATTCAAAGCAAGATATGGAAAAGAAGAAAGCAGTATTTTTTCGTATGATGATAAGAAAGAATCAAGCTACAGAGAGTACGAAGAGCTATCAATAATTAATGTTATGACAGGTGAAGAAGAGAGTATAAAAGCATATATCAGAATTCATAATTGTCAAGAAAACGTATGTCGTATTGTCATTAATTTTGCGGAACATTATGCGAAATATGCGGAAAAAGAAGGATTCTCATTCTATATTTTTGATGCAGATGGAAAAGTGATATTGAAAAAACGGGGACAACATACTTATCGCTGTGGCAATAAACGTTTTGCCGAATTGTTGTATCGTGAAAAATCCAGCAATGGAAAATTTAAACAAATTGGTTTGTATGATGAAATTACCGGGAATGAAATAGTGCCAATTCAGTATGATTATGTAAGTATATGGAAGAAAAATGACGGAAGTATTCTTGCGGTTGGTGTACCTGAGATTTTGGATTGCAAGAAAGAAATAGATTATTATGAATATGATTTAGGAGGAGAGTCTCAGGTGGTTCGTAGACCGGATATTTATCCAACTAGTGCAGAGGTTTGTGATGAAAGTATTAACCGTGTCACCAATAAGCGTGGAATAAATATATGGGTGTTAGAGGATAAATTGAAATCAATGGGATATGAAGAGATAGAGTTGATTTGTATTTGATGGAGGATAAAAAAATGAGAGCTTACGCAGGATATAGCATTAATTTTAATGCATTTTGGCAGTATTATAAAGGGGCGGCAAGAACAGATTATTCACGATATAGGACTGTTTTTGTGCAATGCTTTTGTGCAAGTGAAGCAAAATACGGATTGTCAGAGGGATATGGGAGTGATCATGTAAATGCAGTTGCCAAAAGATTGTCTTCAATATGTAGTCAGACAAGGATACTTATGTTATCTAAAGGAGTGCCTGATGCTGCGATAAAGCATATTATTACACATTTCAAAAAGTGGCTTAATTCGTATTATGCTTAATGCGGGTTAAAAGGTAAGGGGTGTTAAAATGACAAAAGAAAAAGACGATAGATGGGCAAAACAATTTGGTGATTTTGCAGAAACATTGACAATGTATGTATTGGGACAGTTAAAAAATATGTCAGTTGCGTTAATAGACCATGTAGGAGCGGATGTAATAGCGGTAAAACGCGATAATCCTTCTGACCGTTATGCAATATCTGTAAAGGGACGGAATATACCGCCTACGGAAAGTAAAAGCTTTAATTTTTCACAAGGTAATATTAACAAGTTAACTGAAACAGCAGAAATGTTCGGAATGAAACCAGCAGTATCATTTGTTTTTGTGGATGAAATGGAAGGACCAAAGAAAATACGAATATTTGTTGCAAAATTAGAAGACTTTTTAGACATGTGTTCAGACCCTCAAATAGGATTTGTAAATGGTGCAAGTGATGGTGTAACAATTAGGTATACAGAAGGTAAGAACACCCATTGGTTGTCAGCTATCCGTAGTTGCGACAGAATTGCATATTTTGAAATGCAGTTTAATGAATTAGAGAATGTGAAGGTGTTGGATTAAGTAAATAATTTTTTCTAGAAGAGCAAATCATATAAAAGTCTAATGAATATTGCAAATAAAATTTGTATATGATATACTATGTCTAGACAAAATGATGTGAGAGTTCCGAAAGGGACGACGAAGCCCCCACAAGGTTGCGACTTGTGGGGGCTTCTATTCCGTTTTGGTAGGGTGGCTTAAGCCCTAGGCTAGTTACCGATTATTCATCACTGTCTAACCATTTGCAAATGTAATAAGCTACTACGCTTGCCACGACAGAGATAAAAAATGATGTAAGAATTTCCAAAAGGACACCCCTTTTCTGTACCAATATCGGGGGCGGTAACATTGTTATGATAGCATAATACGTTGTGTATGAACAGTGTAGGAATTTATTTTTATACGCTTGACTTATATAAAAAAGTGTGGTACGATTTGGTACGGTCGAGAGAACGAAGCGGGGGTATTCACCCTGCGAAATTAATTCAATATTGGTGCTTTATGGCACAACATTATGCGCGAGTGGCTCAGCGGTGGAGCACCTCCTTGCCAAGGAGGGGGTCGCGGGTTCGATCCCCGTCTCGCGCTCTTTTAAAAAGTAGGAAATGTTACTAATATAACATTTTCTTTTTTTTATTAAAAATCTATTGCCTTACTGAAAAAAGATGATATATCTAACTTAAAGGGGGTAGATAAGATGATGGATAACCCAAACTTAAGATTGCCTGTGTTTCCCTTGAAAACAACAGTCCACTACTATTGCGACAACGGATTTATCACATCCGATTTGGAAGAGGCCAAGGCCCATGGATATGGTGCAAATGGATGCAAGGCTACTTCTTTCGGGCACGGAAATGCCTTTGAAACTTTTGATCACAACGTTTTACCGGACATACCCGGAATCAGTATGAAAATGGAAGCTTGCTACGGAACGTTCCTCATAACCTATTACAGCGACGGCGAGGAAGTTATGAGACACGAGTTGTACTATACCAGCAAGAAGATTGAAAACGGCAAATTAAAGCCGCTGGTGGGAACCGCCAAAGACCCTTACAATTACATAGATCAGGGCGAGGATATTTACATATTCGAGAGAGAAGGATATGTAATGGTATTATCCGCTATGAACTGGGAAAGTTTTAGTGACCTGTTTACCGGATTTAAGGTAAAGGCAGAGGAGTTTTATAAGGCTTGGGATAAAATGAAATATCCAAAACCTTACAGGTAAAACTTTTTAATCAAATATATACAAAAACCGTGGTCCTTAAGGTGCCACGGTTTTTTGTAATTTCGAAAAGTTTTTTTCAATAACGGTATCATCCGAGTTGTCAGCGTTTGCATCCGTACCAAGGCAAAAATACATATCTGAATTTTCGCCATAATGTAAAAACATATAAAATGTAGTATTTTCCTCATCTGCGAAATATTTTCTAAAGTCAGGTTCATCGTCTTCTTGCGTTACAAAACAATTGAAAGACGTCACATTTTCATCAAGCTCGGACGGAACTATTTTCACGCACATATCGTGATATGTGTCGGTGTCACATTCGGTTCGTTCATAATAGTACTCAGAAAAATTAATTTTGTAGGCAAAGCCTGTGTCTGTTTCAAAGGAATAAGGAGTTTCCCGGTTGTTGAATATTTGGCCATTTGCGTTAAAATACGAATCCTCATAAACGGAAATTGCATCTTTCAGCTCCATTTTTTCAGAAACGATGAAGTCCGCATCTTCGTACATAAAATCTGAACTCAAGGAAGTAATATATACACCATCAGCCAGTTTTATATAGTTTTGTTTTGTAACGTAGAAATCGTCGCCCATAATCAAATAGGACGCATAAAAACCATCTTCGCCTTTAAGTTCATATCCCGGCTCAGACAAATATAAGTCTTCACTCAAAAAAATGATTTCAAGCTGTGATATATTCATGTATTGGTTAAAAAGTGTTGAAACATATTCTGTAATTTGCTCATATTTCGTGTTTTCGCTTGAAATGATATACAATGGTTCGCCAATATATACTAAGGGCTTTTCTTCTATAAAAAATTCTGTCCAATTGTCGGCATCATAATATGTATGATAGAAACTTTTATCTTCATCATCCCCAATTAATTCCATATTACATGAAACATAACTTGATTCATAATCCCAATAATATGGATTTTTAATATAATCGCACAATTGCGGAAGCAATGAAGTTTCAAACTTATTAAATATTTCAGCGGATTGTCTGTTATCTGAAAATTGCTCTTCGTATGTAGTATAAAAAATGAGTGTATCTTCGCTGGTTGTAAAATACATTTCGCTGGGTAAATATTCGCGGAAGACATAGGTGTAGTAGTTATAGGAGTAATCCACTATTTCAATGTCGCAATTATATTTTTCTTCATAGTAGCTTTCTGCCAAAGGAACATATTGCTTCAAAGTATCGCGTTCTTCGGCACTAAGTCCACAGGCAGTCAAACCAAAAGACATCATTATTAGCATAAATAAAAATAAAATCTTACTTTTTTTCATTATTTACTCCTCCATATTTAAAAATTATACCACATTCTTCCTTAGTTTGTTACAATATATGTATCATCAAACGTAGGGTGAGTATCTGCTTCAAGTGTTAAAGAAAATCATGCAGGATAAACTGACGGCTATTTACAGCGGGGAAGCGATTCTTTAGGTCATCTGTATTAAAAAAAGGAAGGTTCATGTCGATATATACACATAGGACAAATTTGATTGGTTAATTCAAGGAGGAATGACTATGATACCAATGATTGGGACAATCAAAAGTGCTGTTAAACTGGCGGAGATGGATTCAAAATGGCAGCAGAAAAAAGAGAATATTGGGAAGAAAATTTTTCAGCCGGAGGAGACAAAAACACCTGAACAGCTTCAAATTGAGGCTTTTCAGGAGGATTTAAGAAGGATGCGCGAGAGCGATGATTATGCCATGATTTATAACAAACTGAAAAGTGGCAAAAAGTTAAGTCCCGAGGAAGTGGAATATTTGCAAAAAGAGAACCCTCAGGCGTATGCGGATTATAAAATTGCGCAGGCGGAAAAAGAGGCCTTCAAAAAGAAACTTAGAAATTGCAAATCCAAGGAAGAAGTAAGGGAACTTAAGGTCACGGAAATGGGCAATTATTTGGCGCAGGCAAAGACCGTTTCCAACAATCCCAATATTCCCAAAAGCAAGAAATTAGAAATTCTCGGGAGAATTATGAGCCGTGTTATGGGCCTTGAGGAAGTATATCAGGAATTTGTGAAGTCTGCGGAATATACAGATATGGAAGAAACAAGATTCGACAATACAGAAGAAACCAAAGAAAAGAGACCGAAGAAAAAGAAAGAAGACTCAGGCGAAAACGAGACTATGGAGGATACCTTTATCGGAGAGGAATTTGCCGAGATTGAACTAATATACAATGAGGTAATGCAGGGTACAAATTCCGGCATATCCCAAGGGGAAACACCTCAAAAAACTGAAAATGTGGTGGATAATACTATGGAAAATGCAACCCGTGACATAAAATGTGACTCTTAGGGTTGCATTTTACATAGATTTTACATAAAATATTCTTTGGATTTTACATTTGTGTGTTATGTATATTTATGATATAAAAATTACAATGGCAAAGAATTTTGCAAATTACAAATGGAGGTTTTTATGGATTTCTTTGATCTCTTAACGATGATAGGCGGACTTGCCCTGTTTTTATATGGTATGAATACCATGGGCGACGGACTTGCCAAATTATCAGGTGGTAAACTTGAAAAAATCTTAGAAAAATTAACATCAAAACGTATTATGGCAGTTTTACTCGGTGCAGGTGTAACAGCAGTAATTCAGTCATCATCTGCTACAACAGTTATGGTTGTAGGTTTCGTAAACTCAGGTATTATGAAATTGAATCAGGCAATCGGAATTATTATGGGTGCCAATATCGGTACAACCGTAACATCCTGGTTATTATCTTTAACGGGTATTGAAGGCGAAAGCTTTTTATTACAGATGGTAAAACCAAGCTCCTTCTCACCGATCCTTGCTTTGATCGGTGTGGCGTTCCTTTTGTTTTCAAAAAAGGAAAAACAGAGAGATTTGGGAACGATTTTCTTAGGCTTTGCAGTGCTTATGTTTGGTATGGAAACCATGTCAGATGCAGTTAGTGGTTTGGCAGAAGTAGAAGGCTTTAAAAATATCCTTCTTATGTTCTCAAACCCGATTCTTGGTATGCTCGCAGGTGTAGTTTTAACGGCAGCAATCCAGAGTTCATCAGCTTCTGTAGGTATTTTGCAGGCGCTTTGTGCGACAGGTGCGGTGACATATGGAACAGCACTTCCGATTATTATGGGCCAGAACATCGGTACTTGTATTACAGCGGTTTTATCTGCTATCGGTACAAGCAAAAATGCAAAAAGAGCGGCAGCAGTGCATTTGTCCTTTAACGTAATCGGAACAACATTATTTATGATTTTGTTCTACACAATTAATGCGTTTTTCCCATTTGAATTTTTGGGTGATGTTGCAGGAGAAATGGGTATTGCGGTAATTCATACAGCGTTTAACGTATTGGCAACACTTGTATTGTTCCCATGTGCAAACCTTCTTGAAAAACTGGCTTGCCACATTGTTCCGGACACTAAGGAAAAAGAAACTGAAAATGAATTTGAACTTTTGGATGAACGTTTCCTTGAAAGACCGGCACTTGCTATTTCACATGCTACAACCGTAACAGAAAGAATGGCACAGTTATCAAAAGAAACATTGGTGAAAGCTTCAGAACTTGTATTTAATTTCAATGAAGAGGCATTTAAGGAAGTTTGTGAACTGGAAGATAAGGTTGACCAGTATGAAGACAAGCTTGGCACATACCTTGTAAAATTAAGTAACAGTTACTTAAATCACAGAGACAGCCAGGTGTTATCCGTATTACTTCACAGTATTGGTGATTTTGAAAGAATTTCCGACCACGCAGTGAATATTGCATATGCGGCAAAGGAAATGAGTGATAAAGAGCTTTCTTTCTCAGATAAGGCGATTGAAGAATTAACTGTTTTCAGAAAAGCAGTTGACGATATTATGAGTAGTACTGTGGAAGTATTCACAGACAATGATTTAGACAAGGCTAAGAAAATTGAGCCACTTGAAGAAGCAATTGATTATATCAACGGCGAAATCAAGAAACGTCATATCAAACGTTTGAGAAAAGGTAAATGTACAATTGAACTTGGTTTTATTCTTTCTGATATTACCACGGCTTTTGAAAGAATTTCTGACCATTGTTCCAATATTGCAGTTTGTATTTTACAGATTCACGAAAACGTATTTGATACACACGAATATATGGATGTTGTGAAAGCAAAAGATAATGTGGCTTTCAAACAGGAAGTAAAGCAGTATCAGTTATTATATGCACTTCCGGGTAAAAGATCCGAAGTAGAGGAATAAAGGAGTATCAAATGGCATTAATTTATGTTGTTGAAGATGATGCTAACATTAGAGAAATAGAAACTATAGCACTTAAAAATGGGGGGCACACCGTAGAGGGTGCCTCTTGTGCTAGGGAGCTTTTTGAAAAAATAGAGGTAAAAGTACCGGATCTGGCGCTTGTTGATATTATGTTGCCGGATAAGGACGGTTATGAAATTGTGAAGGAATTGCGAAGTAATTCTGCCACAAAAAAATTGCCGATTATTATGGTTACGGCAAAGAGTACGGAAATGGATATGGTAAAGGGGCTGGATATTGGTGCGGATGATTATATCAAAAAGCCTTTCAGTGTTATGGAGCTGATTACCCGTGTGCGTGCGCTTCTTCGAAGAACCCAGAATATGGAAAGCCAGAAGATTTTCTCTTTGGGCAAAATTTTGCTGGATGATGAAAGACATGCGGTTTATGTGGATGAAAAGGCAGTTGAACTGACTTATAAAGAATATGAACTGCTTAGACTTTTAATGGCGAATAACGGTATTGTTTTAACCAGAAATATGATTATGCAAAAGGTATGGGATACCGACTTTGAAGGGGAAAGTCGTACAGTGGATATGCATATTAAAACTTTGAGACAAAAACTTTTGGATGAAGGCGGATGTATCAAGACGGTGCGTAATGTAGGTTATGTAATGGAGTTAAAGGATGAGAAAAAAATTTAATGCCCAGTTGATTTTGATGGCTATTTTGGCTATCCTTGCAACTTTTATATTTACCTCGTATATCTTTTACGGTTTCTTTAAGGAAGAGGTACAGTCCGATTTGAGAACAACAGCGCATATTTATGCGGCAGTAAGCGGTGAGAACAACGATTTTTCTGATATAGATTTGTCAGCAGAAGACTTGCGTATTACAAGAATAGCTGCTGACGGAAGTGTATTATTTGACAGTGCTATCGATATTGGTACTATGGACAACCATTTAAACAGACCGGAAGTAAGGGAAGCTTTCGAAACGGGTGAAGCCGAATTAATCAGAAAGTCAGATACGGTGGATGAAAATACTTTTTACTATGCGCTTTTGATGAAGGATGGTACGGTTGTCAGGGTATCCAGAGAAACGGGAAGTATTTGGAGTGTTTTTGGAAGCGCTAGTGGATGGATTCTGGTTGTGATACTTGTTATGCTTGTATGTAGTATTCTGATTTCGCGTTATTTGACCGGAAAACTGGTAAAACCGATTGAGGAAATGACTGCAGATATGGATGCGTACAACAACCAGCCTGTTTACAGGGAACTGGTGCCTTTTATGAATACAATAAGGGCTCAGCATGAGGATATTTTAAAGGCGTCAAAAATGCGTCAGGACTTTACGGCAAATGTTTCTCACGAGTTAAAGACCCCGCTGACGGCTATTTCCGGTTATGCGGAGCTTATGGAAGCCGGTATGACGGATGGAGAGCAGGTGAAGCATTTTTCCAAGCAGATACGTCAGAATTCGGGACGTCTTTTGACACTGATTAATGATATTATTAAGCTCTCCGAATTGGATTCGCGGGAAGAACTTGTATCTTTGGAGACGGTGGAATTGTCTTCTCTTACGAAGCGTTGTGTGGACAATTTACAGGTGAATGCCGGGAAGCATGATGTGAAGCTTTCCTTTGAGGGCGAAATATGCAAGATTTGTGCCAATGTGGATATGATGGAGGAGCTTATTATCAATTTATGTGATAATGCCATCAGATACAATGATAAAAACGGCTCGGTATGGGTTAGTGTGAAAAAGCAGGGTGAA
>CAZMND010000057.1:0-13015 GCA_964567585.1 uncultured Lachnospiraceae bacterium | reverse complement strand
ACCAGACAGCCGTTGATATCAACGTAGTTCAGGGTGAAAGACAGTTTGCAAGAGACAATAAATCACTTGGCCAGTTCCGTTTGGATGGTATCCCACCTGCAATGCGTGGTGTTCCACAGATCGAAGTAACATTCGACATCGACGCAAACGGTATTGTAAATGTTTCTGCTAAAGATTTAGGAACAGGTAAAGAACAGCATATTACAATTACAGCAGGCTCTAATATGTCTGATGCAGACATTGAAAAAGCTGTAAAAGAAGCTGCTGAATACGAAGCTCAGGATAAGAAACGTAAAGAAGCCATTGAAGCCAGAAACGATGCGGAATCTTTCGTATTCCAGACAGAAAAAGCTTTGAACGAAGTAGGTGATAAGATTGACGGTTCACAGAAAGTAACTGTAGAATCTGACCTTGCAGACTTAAAAGCTATCTTGGAAAGAACAAAAGACAAAGAAATGTCAGACAGTGAAATTGATGAAATGAAAGCTGCAAAAGAAAAACTTATGAATGATGCACAGGCATTATTTGCAAAAGTTTACGAACAGGCTCAGGGAGCAGCAGGTCAGGCAGGTCCTGATATGGGCGGTTTCTCAGGAGCAACAGGCGCAGATGCAAATTCAGGCTCTGCAGATGATGATATTATTGACGGCGACTTCCGTGAAGTGTAATATCGAATAAGTGATTGAATAAGATAAACATAGATATGGATAAGGCTTTTTGGGTCTTATCCATATTGCAAGCAGAAAGGTTGAAATAAAATGGCTGAACAAAAACGCGATTATTATGAAGTGCTTGGAGTCGATAAAAACGCGGACGAAGCAACCATTAAAAAAGCATATAGAGGATTGGCGAAGAAATATCATCCTGATATGAATCCGGGAGATACAGATGCGGAAAAGAAGTTTAAAGAGGCTTCCGAAGCATATGCAGTACTTAGTGACCCTGAGAAAAAGCGTCAGTATGATCAGTTCGGTCATGCGGCCTTTGATGGCGGAATGGGCGGCGGTGCCGGTGGATTTAACTTTAACGGCGCAGACTTTTCCGATATTTTTGGTGATATTTTTGGTGATTTCTTCGGTGGTGGCAGAAGAAGCAGCGGCCGTGCCAATAATGGTCCTATGCAGGGCGCAAATGTCCGTACAAGCGTAAAAGTCACTTTTGAAGAATCTATTTCCGGTACAGAAAAAGAAATCGAGATTCCTGTAAAGGAAACCTGTAAAACCTGTAACGGCAATGGTGCAAAACCGGGAACAAGTCCGGAAACATGTACCAGATGTGGCGGTAAAGGTCAGGTTGTATTCTCGCAGCAGTCATTCCTTGGAACCATCAGAAATGTTCAGACATGTCCGGAGTGTAATGGTTCCGGTAAGATGATTAAAGAAAAATGTGCGGATTGTCGCGGAACAGGATATACACAGATGCGTAAAAGATATGCAGTACCGATTCCGGCAGGTATTGATCACGGACAGTGCACTCGTATGCGCGGTCTTGGTGAACCGGGCAAAAACGGTGGTCCTCGCGGTGATGTTTTAGTAGAAGTATTGGTAGGAAAGCATGATAAATTTACAAGACGTGACTATGATATTTTTTCGACCGTTTATTTATCCTATGCAATTGCAGCTTTAGGCGGAGAAATACTGATTGATACAGTGGACGGACCGGTTGCTTACGATGTAAAGGCAGGTACGGAAACAGGCGTGAAAGTGCGTCTTAAAAACAAAGGTGTTCCGGTGCCTAACAGAGATTCCAGAGGCGACCACTACGTTACTTTGGTGATAAAAACACCGGAAAAATTATCTTCAGAAGCAAAAGAGTTATTAAGAAAATTTGATGCTCTTACAGGTGACAGTTTAAATGCTACAAAAAATGCAGATAAACCAGAAGAAGGAAAAAAGAAAAAACGTTGGAGATAAAAAGAAGCGTTGGGAGTAATTTCCCAGCGTTTTTTTATGCCGAATCCCTTGTTTTTACTTGCCTAAGTACTTAAAAAATATTACAATAAAATGTACTGTAAAATTAAATTATTCACAGAAAGAGAACAGATTTTATGAAATGGACTAAATTTTATATAAAAACAATTACCGAAGCAGAAGATATGATTATTTCCAGTCTTTATGATTTGGGACTTGAAGGAGCGCAGATTGAAGATAAGGTTCCGCTGACGCAGACGGAAAAGGAGCAGATGTTTGTAGATATCCTGCCTGATTTTAAGGAAGATGACGGCGTTGCATATCTTAGCTTTTTTGTGGAAATAAATGAAAACGGAAAACTTCTTTTGCAGGATGAAGAGACGGACGCAGAAAGCATTCTTACTATGGTGAAGGCGGAATTGGAATATTTAAAGAGTTTTATGGATATCGGTGAAGGAACGGTGACTGTAGACGAAACTGAGGACATTGACTGGATTAATAACTGGAAGCAATATTTCCATCAGTTCTATATTGATGATTTGCTTGTTATTCCGTCATGGGAAGAGGTAAAGGAAGAAGATAAAGGTAAGATGATTTTGCATATTGATCCGGGCACAGCTTTTGGAACAGGTATGCACGATACAACCCAGCTTTGTATCAGACAGTTGAAAAAGCATATCAACGAAGAGACAGTTTTATTGGATGTTGGTACAGGTTCCGGTATTTTGGCAATTATATCTCTTATGTATGGTATAAAAAGTGCGGTTGGAACAGATCTTGATGTATGTGCCATTGAAGCGACAAAAGACAATATGCTGGCTAATAATATAGATCCTGCTAAATTTGAAGTAATGATTGGTAATATTATTTCAGAAAAAGAAGTGCAGGATAAGGTTGGCTATGAATGCTACGACATTGTAGTTGCAAATATTCTGGCAGATGTACTTGTGCCTCTTACACCGGTGATTGTTAACCAGTTAAAGAAGGGCGGGGTTTACATTACCTCTGGAATTATTGACGATAAAGAAACAACGGTTGTAGAAGCAGTGAAAGCAGCGGGACTTGAAGTGCTCGAAGTTACTTATCAGGGCGAATGGGTTAGCGTGACGGCCAGAAAGAACTAAAGGAAGCTAGTATGAATCAGTTTTTTGTTGAACAAAGGCAGATACAGGATAAAAAAATAGTGATTACGGGAAAAGATGTGAACCACATTAAAAACGTATTACGTATGAAAATCGGTGAAGAGCTGTCTGTAAGTAATGGTGTAGACGGAAAAGAATACAGAGGTATTATCGAAGAATTTTCAGATAATGAGGTGGTTTGTGCGCTTGCTTTT
Organism: uncultured Lachnospiraceae bacterium; assembly: GCA_964567585.1. Classification (GTDB taxonomy): domain Bacteria; phylum Bacillota; class Clostridia; order Lachnospirales; family Lachnospiraceae; genus CALZKI01. Next base: position 9,769 of record CAZMND010000057.1, on the reverse strand, counting down.
GTAAAAGAAGACGGTGTTGAACTTCCTTCCAAGGTTTACCTCTATCAGGGTCTGCCCAAAGCGGATAAAATGGAATTAATCATCCAAAAGGCAGTGGAACTTGGTGTTTATGAAATTATTCCGGTTTCGACGAAAAGAGCGGTTGTAAAACTGGATGAGAAAAAGAGCAAAAGCAAAATTACAAGATGGCAGGCGATTTCGGAAGCGGCTGCAAAGCAAAGTAAGCGTGCTATTATTCCGGTAGTTTCAGACGTACTTACTTTTAAGGAAGCAATCAAAGACTGTCAGAAGGCGGGAGTGAAGGTGATTCCTTACGAGTTAGCCGAAGGAATGGATAAAACAAAAGAGATAATAAGCGGTTTAAAACCCGGTCAGGATGTGGCTATTTTTATCGGACCGGAAGGCGGTTTTGACGATAGTGAAATAGAGGCGGCTATGGAGGCGGGAGTGACACCTGTGACCTTAGGGAAACGTATTTTGAGAACGGAGACAGCCGGATTTACAATCCTGTCTTGGATAATGTACCAACTGGAAAATTAGGCATATTTTAATAATAAAAGGCATATTAAATCCGGAAAGTGTGAAAATATGAATGGAACGAAAGAAATTTATTTAGATAATTCGGCTACCACTAAATGTTTCCCTGAAGTAGCGGAGCTGATGACAAAAATTATGTGCGAGGATTACGGAAATCCTTCCAGTATGCACTTAAAGGGTGTAGAAGGTGAAAAATATATCCGCTGGGCGAAAGAGATTATTGCAAAGAATCTGAAAGTATCGGAAAAAGAGATTTTCTTCACATCAGGCGGTACGGAATCAGACAATTTGGCCATTATCGGAACGGCTATGGCGAACAGAAGAAGGGGTAATCATTTGATTACAACTATGATTGAGCATCCGGCGGTTTTGCAGACAATGCAATATTTGGAAAGCCTTGGTTTTCACGTCACATATTTGCCTGTGGATGAATACGGAATGATTCATTTAGAGGATTTGGAGCGGGCTATTACAAAGGAGACCATTTTGGTTTCTATTATGCATACCAACAACGAGATTGGTGCGCTTGAGCCGGTTTCCACGGCGGGTGTCGTAATTAAGAGAAAAAATCCGAATACCTTATTCCATGTGGATGCGGTACAAGGTTATGGTAAATTCAGAATATTACCGAAAAAGATGAATATTGATTTGTTGTCTGTCAGCGGTCACAAAATTCACGGACCGAAAGGTATTGGTTTCTTGTATGTGGATGAAAAAGTGAAAATCCAGCCGATAATTTTTGGCGGCGGACAACAAAAGGGAATGCGTTCCGGAACAGAAAACGTACCGGCCATTGCAGGTCTTGCCAAAGCCATTGAACTGATTTATGAAACTTTGGATGACGAAGTGGAAAAGATGTATCAGTTGAAAGGATATTTTATTTCCCAGGTTAGTAAAATAGAGGGAATTAGAATTAACGGAAAGCAGGGAAAAGACAGTGCACCTCATGTGGTCAGCGTTTCGGTTCGCGGGATTCGAAGCGAGGTTATGCTTCATTCGCTTGAGGAAAGAGGCATTTATGTGTCGGCAGGAAGTGCCTGTGCATCCAATAAACCGCAGACTTCAGCTACATTAAAAGCCATCGGTGTGGAAAAAGAACTTTTAGATTCCACAATCCGATTCAGTTTTTCGATGTTTACCACGAAGGAAGAAATTGATTATACAGTACGTGTAATGAGCGATATCATACCGATGCTGCGCAGATACACAAGACATTAATGTCCAAAACAAGTAGGAGGATTATATGTATACAGCATTTTTGATAAAATATGCCGAAATCGGTATTAAAGGAAAGAACAGATATATGTTTGAAGACGCCTTGGTGCGCCAGATTAAATACGCGCTGGAAAGATGCGAAGGCGAATTTACGGTAAGAAAAACGCAGGGACGAATTTACGTAGATGCTGTTGCGGAGTTTGACTTTGATGAAACGGTTGATAATTTGAAAACGGTTTTCGGTATTTCAAGTATTTGTCCGGTTGTTTATGTGGAGGACGAAGGTTTTGAAAAACTGAAAGAAGATGTGAATGATTATATGAAAAAAGCACATCCTGAATGTAAAGACACTTTTAAAGTACATTGCAGACGTGCCAGAAAAAATTATCCGATTGATTCCATGGAAGTCAATGCGAAGATTGGCGAAGCAATTTTGAAAGAATTTCCGGATATGGAAGTGGATGTTCACAATCCGAAACTCAATTTGCACATTGAAATCCGTGAAAAAATATATATTTACTCATCAGAAATTCCGGGACCGGGTGGAATGCCGATTGGAACAAATGGAAAAGCAATGCTTTTGTTGTCGGGTGGTATCGACTCTCCGGTTGCGGGTTATATGATTTCGAAACGTGGTGTTATGATTGATGCGGTTTATTTCCACGCACCACCATACACAAGCGAAAGAGCAAAGCAGAAGGTTGTAGATTTGGCAAAACTTGTTTCAAAATACACAGGTCCTATTAATCTGCATATTATCAACTTTACGGATATTCAGCTCTATATTTATGAGCAGTGTCCGCATGAAGAACTGACAATTATTATGCGCCGCTATATGATGAAAATTGCAGAACATATTGCGAAGGAAAACGATTGTCTGGGACTTATCACAGGCGAAAGCATTGGTCAGGTAGCAAGCCAGACATTGCAGAGTCTTTTGACGACAAACGAAGTGTGTACACTCCCTGTTTACAGACCGCTTATTGGTTTTGACAAAATGGATATTGTGGAGATTTCAGAGCAAATAGATACTTATGAAACGTCTATTTTGCCATATGAGGATTGCTGTACCATCTTTGTGGCGAAACATCCGGTTACAAAACCGAACTTGAATGTAATCAAGAAGCACGAGGAAAATCTTTCTGAAAAAATTGATGAGCTTGTTCAGGCAGCGCTTGACAGTGACGAAGTGATAGCCGTTCGTTGCGACAGATGAAAATGGATAGAGCGAGATGCGCTTTGCGAATCTCGCTCTGATGAGCGGTCGGCAAATGCCCATTCATCTACAGATGATGGGCGCTTGCCTCGTCGCTATCACAAAAAAAGCTCCGGGTAGCCGGGCTACCGGGAGCTTTTTGATAAGATGTAAATTATACTAAGTATGATTTAATAACTTCCATAACTTCAGTAGCATCATCTTCTGCATGGATATTTAAATCGATTGGTTTTGATAAATCTAAGCTGAAGATACCCATAATTGATTTTGCATCAATTACGTATCTGCCTGATACTAAATCAAAATCATAATCAAATTTTGTAATGTCGTTTACAAAAGATTTTACCTTATCAATTGAATTTAAAGAAATTTTCACTGTTTTCATATTAAGTGACCTCCTTTTTGTTGTTTCATACCTTCAACGTCAATATTACTGGGTAAAAAAGGAAAAGTCAATGTAAAAACAATACAAATTTATAAGGAAAAAAAGATGAAAAAAGTAGCACTACATAACCTTGGTTGCAAGGTTAATTCATATGAGATAGACGTAATGCAACAAATGTTACAAAAGAACGGATATGAAATTGTGAATTTTGAACAAAAAGCCGACATTTACATCGTAAATACCTGTTCCGTAACAAGTATTGCAGACCGAAAAAGTCGCCAAATGCTCCATAAAGCCAAGAAAAATAATCCTGATTCTGTTGTGGTTGCGGTAGGATGTTATGTCCAAACCGGAACAGAAGCTATCTTAAAGGACGAGGGAATTGACCTTGCTATTGGAAATAACAGGAAAAAAGACCTCGTTAAGATATTGGAGCAGTTCCTTTTGGAAAAGGGAATGCATATACAGGACAAGACCCTTCATGATACGACTATTATTGATATCAATCATACAAAAGAATATGAGGAAATGACTCTGGAACAGACTGCGGAGCATACGAGGGCCTACATTAAAATTCAGGATGGTTGTAACCAGTTTTGTACTTACTGCATCATTCCATATGCAAGAGGAAGAGTCCGTTCCAGAAAAAAAGAGGATATTATCCGTGAAATAGAAGGGCTTGTTGCACGTGGATATAAGGAAGTGGTTCTGACAGGAATTCATATCAGTTCCTACGGCACTGATTTTGGACAGGCAGGACTTCTTGATTTGGTGAAAAGTATACAGCAGATAGAAGGACTTTGCAGAATCCGTCTAGGCTCTTTAGAACCGAGGATTGTAACAGAAGAGTTTGCCACCGAGCTGGCAAAATTATCCAAGGTATGTCCGCATTTTCACTTATCTCTTCAAAGCGGTTCTTTAAATACTTTAAAAAGAATGAATAGACATTATACTCCAAGTGAATACTTAAAGGGAGTAGAGGAATTAAGAAAGGCATTTACCAATCCGGCAATCACAACGGACGTAATTGTAGGTTTCCCGGGGGAAACCGAAGAGGAATTTGAAGAAACAAGATTATTCCTTGAAAAAATTAATTTATATGAAATGCACATTTTTAAATATTCCATCAGAAAGGGAACCATTGCGGCCAAAATGCCGGACCAGGTGCCGGATACGGTGAAAGCCGAAAGAAGTGATGTGCTATTAGAAATGGAAGAAAGACAGTCGCGCGAGTATCGCAAGTTGTATGTGGGATGTGAGGTATCGGTGCTTTTTGAAGAAGAGAAGGAAATTCTCGGAGAGAGCTATCAGATAGGTCACACATGCCAGTATGTAAAAGTGGCTTATAAAACGGATAAAAATTTATCAAATCAGATTGTAAGCGGCAGGGTGACAGGGCTTCTTACAAATGATGTTTTGTTAATGGAAGATTAAGGAATAAGAAGATTGAATTTTCTTCGTATTTAGAGTAAGATTAAACATAGAGAAAAGCCTAAAGAATGATATGGGAAAAGGGTGATAAAATGAAAGATTTAGCAAACACACAATATTTTACAGTAGAAACGGAACCGGAAACAAGCGTTAAGATTGTTTTGGAGTCTGTATATGAAGCGATGGTAGAGAAGGGGTACAATCCGGTGAATCAGATTGTAGGTTATATTATGTCCGGAGACCCTACATACATTACAAGTCACAACAACGCAAGAAGTCTTATCATGAAAGTGGAAAGAGATGAACTTGTGGAAGAACTTTTGACACAGTACATTAAGAATCATAACTGGAAGTAAGAGGACGACCTATGCGCATTATGGGATTGGATTTTGGTTCCAAAACAGTGGGTGTAGCTATCAGTGATGAACTGTTACTTACTGCCCAGGGAATTGAAATTGTCAGAAGAAAAGAAGAGAATAAATTGCGCCAGACACTGGCAAGAATCGAAGAATTGATTGTAGAGTACGGTGTAGAGGAAATTGTTTTGGGGGTTCCTAAAAATATGAATGCTACTGAAGGAATCCGTGTGGAGCTTACAAATGAATTCAAGGAGAAGCTTGAAAGAAGAACAGGACTTCCTGTACATACATGGGACGAACGATTGACCACCGTTGCAGCGGATAAGGCTATGATAGAAGCGGGAATTCGTCGTGAAAAGCGCAAGGATTATGTGGATATGATTGCGGCTACGTTTATTTTGCAGGGGTATTTGGACTATCGGAAGAACAAGGAGATATTATAATGGATACAATCATTATACAGGGAGAAAACGGAGAACAGATAGAACTTGAAGTAATTGAAACTACCAGACTCGGTGGAGTGGATTACTATCTGGTTTGCGATGCAAAAGATAAAGAGAGTGCATATATATTAAAAGATGTTTCGGGCGTGGATGAGGAAACATCAATTTATGAATTTGTGGAAGATGATAAAGAATATGATGCCATTGCGGCAATTTTTGAAGAGATAATGGACGATGTAGATTTTGAGTAATATTTTTTATTTTCTTCTGCTTTAGTGGAGGTAAAAAATTGAAAAAAAAGCAAAGTGTTGAAAGCACATCTAAGTTAAGTGTTATCCCGCTTGGGGGACTTGAACAGATTGGGCTTAATATCACTGCCTTCAGATATGAAGACAGTATTATTGTGGTGGACTGTGGTCTTGCCTTTCCGGCAGATGATATGCTGGGAATTGATTTGGTTATTCCGGACATCACATATTTGATTGAAAACGCAGATAAAGTTAAGGGATTTGTGATTACTCATGGTCATGAGGATCATATCGGAGCCCTTCCATATATACTGAAGCAACTGAATGTACCTGTGTATGGTACAAGACTTACAATGGGAATTATAGAAAACAAACTGGAAGAACATAGCTTGCTTCATGACACAACACGCAAGGTGGTTAAGTTTGGACAAACTATTAATTTAGGACAGCTTCGGGTAGAATTTATTAAAACAAACCACAGTATTGTGGATGCGGCAGCTTTGGCGATTCATTCACCGGCAGGCACCATTGTGCATACCGGCGACTTTAAGGTAGATTATACACCGGTTTACGGGGATGCCATTGATTTGCAGCGTTTTGCAGAACTGGGCAAAAAAGGTGTGTTGGCACTGATGTGTGACAGTACCAATGCGGAAAGACCGGGAGTTACGCAGTCGGAACGTACAGTTGGAAAAACCTTTGATACATTGTTTAACGAACACAGCGATACAAGAATTATTATTGCAACTTTTGCATCCAATGTGGACAGGGTGCAACAGATTATCAATTCGGCATATAAATACGGCAGAAAAGTAGTGGTAGAAGGCAGAAGTATGGTAAGTATCATTGATACTGCCACGAAACTGAATTGTCTGCATATACCGGAAAATACTTTGATCGATATAGAATTATTGAAAAATTACCCTGAAGAGAAGACTGTTATTATTACAACAGGAAGTCAGGGTGAGTCTATGGCGGCACTCAGCCGAATGGCTTCTAATATGCATAGAAAGATTTCAATTGGCCCTGGCGATACGGTTATTTTTTCATCCAATCCGATTCCGGGTAATGAAAAAGCAGTTACCAAGGTTATCAATGAACTTTTGATGAAGGGTGCAGATGTTATTTTCGAAGATGCCCATGTTTCAGGACATGCCTGTCAGGAAGAAATCAAGCTGATTTATACACTTGTCCAGCCAAAGTATGCGATACCGATTCATGGTGAATTTAAGCATAGAAAAGCACAGGCAAAGCTTGCAAGCGATCTTGGAATTCCGAAGGAAAACATTTTTATGTTGGATTCGGGCGAGGTGCTTGAAATGGATAATGAGTATGCTACCATTACGGGAAAGGTGCCTGTGGGCAGTATTCTTGTAGATGGTCTTGGTGTGGGTGATGTAGGCAATATTGTATTACGTGACAGACAGCATTTGGCTCAGGACGGAGTGGTAATGGTCGTTTTGGCGTTGGATAGTGACGCCCAATATGTTGTTTCCGGTCCTGATATCCAGTCCCGCGGTTTTGTTTATATGCGAGAAGCCGACGAACTTATGGAAGAGGCAAGAAGTGTGGCCTATGAAGCTGTAAGTAGTTGTCTGGAAAGAGGAATTACCGACTGGGGTAGAATCAAAGCAAATATCAGGGAATCTCTGGGCAACTATATCTGGAAAAAGACCAAGAGAAGACCGATGATATTACCGATTATTTTGGAAGTTTAGGAGAAAAACCGGGATGTTTAACAAAATCAAAAGACAAGAGGAAAAAATGACAGTGGAAATGGCGGCTGACAAATATATTGAAGCCATTCTTTCCACGGAGGCTTACAAGGATTATGCCCTTCAGAGAGACAAACTATTGAAACAGCCGGAATTATATGAACAGGTAAAAGATTTCCGAATCAAAAACTATATGATTCAGACCCGTAAGGAAGGCGATGATTTATTAAATGCCATGGATGACTTACAGAGAGAATTTGAGAGTATCAGAGAGATTCCGTTGGTAGAGGATTTTCTTGCGGCAGAACTGGCATTTTGCAGAATGATGCAGGAGTTAAATAACAAGGTTGCAGATGCGTTAGAGTTTGATTAAAGAGTGTGGAGGCAACAATGAAGGTTAACAAAATGGTAATAAAAACCGTAGTTACTGTTTTAAAAGTGGTATTTGCGGTGGTTGTAGTGATGTTTGTATATAAAGGTGCCATGTTGGCTTATGATTACGGCTACAGAGTGTTTGCGGAAGAACCGGTAGACGCAGTTAACGGCTGGGAAATCAATGTTGTGATTGAAGATGGAATGGGACCGAAAGAAATAGGTGCTCTTTTGGAAAGTAAGGGACTTATTAAGGACGGAACACTGTTTTATCTTCAGAATATTTTGTCCAAGTACAAGGGTGATTTGAAGGCAGGAAGTTATGTTTTAAAATCATCCATGACTACGGAAGAAATGATGGCGGTTTTATCGGGAGAGAGTACCGAGGAATAGAGGAACAGATATGATAATTGATGAACGTCTGGCAACCTTTATTAATTCCCTGGATGTGGGAAATGCGCCATACTTAAATGAATTAGAAAAATATGCAAAAAAGACCAATGTACCTATTATCCGTACCCAAATGCAGAGCCTTTTAAAGTTTCTTCTGGCAATGAAAGAGCCGAAGGAAATTTTGGAAGTCGGAACGGCCATTGGTTTTTCTGCGTTGTTAATGAGTGAGTATGGACCAAAGGATTGTCATATTACAACGATAGAAAAATATGAAAAAAGAATTCCGCTGGCAAGGGAGAATTTCAAGAAGGCGGGGAAAGAAGAAGCCATTACACTTTTGGAAGGCGATGCGACTGAAATTTTGCAGACCTTGGAGGGACACTATGATTTCATTTTTATGGACGCGGCCAAGGGACAGTATATTAATTTTATGCCGGATATTTTAAGGCTTTTAAAAGTGGGTGGATTGTTGATATCGGATAATGTGCTACAGGATGGGGACATTATTGAATCCCGTTTTGCAGTAACCAGAAGAAATCGGACGATTCATGCCAGAATGCGTGAATATTTATATGAATTGAAACACCATGAAGATTTGGAAACGGTCATTTTGCCGGTGGGTGATGGTGTGACAATCAGTGTAAGACGAAAGTGAGAAAAATGATGAGTGATGTAAAGAAACCGGAATTGCTTGTTCCGGCAAGTAGTTTGGAAGTGCTGAAAACAGCAGTTATATTTGGCGCAGATGCGGTTTATATCGGTGGAGAAGCCTTTGGGCTTCGTGCCAAAGCAAAAAACTTTAGTCCTGCGGATATGAAAGAAGGAATTGCCTTTGCTCATGAACACGGGGTAAAGGTGTATGTGACCGCCAATATTTTAGCGCACAATTCGGACTTAAAGGGCGCAGAAGAATATTTTACCGAGTTAAAAGAAATCGGACCGGATGCGCTTATTATTTCGGACCCGGGTATGTTTACCATTGCAAAGAGAGTTTGTCCGGAAATTGAAATTCATATTTCTACCCAGGCGAACAATACCAACTATGAGACTTTCCTTTTCTGGCAGAGAATGGGTGCCCAGAGAGTGGTTTCTGCAAGAGAATTATCCATTTATGAAATCAGACAGATTCGTGACAATATTCCGGATGATTTGGAGATTGAAACATTTATTCATGGGGCGATGTGTATTTCTTATTCGGGAAGATGCTTGCTTAGCAACTACTTTACGGGCCGCGATGCGAACCATGGTGCGTGCACGCATCCTTGCCGCTGGAAATATGCGGTAGTAGAGGAAAAAAGACCGGGGGAATACCTTCCTGTTTATGAAAACGAACGCGGAACCTATATTTTTAACTCAAAAGATTTGTGTATGATTGAATATATTCCGGAACTTGTGAAAGCAGGAATTGACAGCTTTAAAATTGAAGGCAGAATGAAAACGGCCCTTTATGTGGCA
>CAZMND010000056.1:0-13360 GCA_964567585.1 uncultured Lachnospiraceae bacterium | reverse complement strand
TATAACAAAATATAACAGTTATTAAATCCCTTAAAATACCTCAAGTGAGAATTCAAATTTGTTTATTTGTATTCATAATATAGCTTTGGAAGTATTTCACATAGATTTCGATATTCTATACAACAATGCTCAGCCATTCCTCGTGCCATATCTTCTGTAATAATTATTTTTCTTATCATTGGATTTTTTATCGTCTTCCCAAGCCAAAATCTACTAATCATAAATAATCCATCTTCTGTCTGTTTAAATATGTGAGCCATCTCCGTATGTTTAATCATATTATTAAATGCACCAACATGACCACAAACGATTTTGGGGATATCATTTTCCTGCATTAACTGTTTTGAAAATCCAAATTCCTCCGGTGTCACAAAGTCAATTCGTAATGGCATTTTTACGCCACCTATTCGTTCAACAGGATATTGGGTATTTGGTATAAATTCCGGAACATTCGATTGTTCAAAAAACGCTCTGTCTTTCCTATGATATTTAATACTGATATGGTCATGAGGGTACCAAATTTGGTATCGAAGACTATCTTGTGTATGCCACCAAAACCACCATTCAATCATCTCTACAGTAATATTTGACATTGGACAAATCATAGATACCAGATAGGTTCCATCATCCATTTTTCGAAATCCGATTTCATTATGTAACTTACTGTTTGTTAAAATTTCATTTTTACATTCAAAAGTTGTCTTTGTAATTTCATTTTTTGATAATGCTTCTACTATTTCTGAAGGCATTATCGGTAATGATTTATTTAATAATTCTTTTAAATCCATTTGCATAACCTCTATCAAATTCAAATTAATTATTTTTTCCCTTGTAAGGTAGCCTTAAGGGAAATACTACTTTTTCTTTTCTCCAAATCTTTTACATTCTATTTCCATTCTTTTAAAATCCAAGCATTGCTCTCTTGCTGCGAATTTCTCACCTGATACATATTTCGCATATAAGACATTTGCTGTATTTGTCAAATCTCTGGCGTGCTCATTACACCATTCCAATTCTTTTATCAGTAATTCCTTTTTCTTTCTTGTGTCTGTATTATCGTGCTTGCGAATCTTGGTGTCTATCTTTTGGATTAATGTATCTTCAACCGGTATCATAAGATTAAAATTCAAAACACCTATCAATTTTCCATGATGTACAATCTTTTTGAAATCAATTTTGTTCCTCATTTTTTCATGCTTTTTCTTTGGTTTAGAAAGCGGAACGCAGTATTTATGTTCATTACAAATAACAATCACTCCAAGAAATGGTCTCTCATCCTTACCAATCTGGGGAGACACAGATAAAACTCTGTCATCTATATTATGTAAGTTTCTGATGTATTTCATATCGATACGATATACTTCTAATGGTGCTTGAATCATTCATTTCTCCTTTAAAATATTTCAAGGACTATGTTTCCATAGTCCTTGAATGTAGTGTCACCGTAGCGACCCTAACGCTTTTTGAACGTCCACTTATCGGCAGGACTCTCCTTTAATATTATTGTACCAAATGCGATTCTTTTGTCAACGAATTTCTAAAAATTCATAATCTTTTTATATATTCTGACACAAAAGATTATTTTCAGCCTCCCAGAGCAAGATAACACCCAGTTGCACAATCGCATACGTTTTGTTCACACAAAAGAATGATACTATTGCGTATACCAAAACCCAAAATAGCATCCCTGCCATCTGCTTTTTTAAATTATTTCTATTACTGTACATAAACACAATCGCCATAACAGCAATACAACTCCAATCAGCAGGAAATGTTATAATATTAATTACAATAAGCAACAAATATTTCTGCCACTCTTTCAGCTTGTTGTTCCCGTTTAATATCCACAAAACCACAATTGCCCAAAACAAAGGCCATATTACACTTGTCTGATTTAATACCCCATCAGCAAAAGGCACATAATTAATTCCAAAAGCAATACAATACATATGTAACCAAAAGCTGCCGCAATCCACTGCCATACACTGCCGTAAATATTAACTCCGGATACAAATACACCTTTCCAGAACAACACTTCGCCCAAATAATTAGGACATCTTACTATCTTATAAAGACCGCTGTCACAGAATCTTGACGGGTTCACTTTTTGCATCCATCAATCTGAAAAGAAGTGGCGATACCTAAAACGCATAAAGAAGCGCACAGCTTACCCAGATACTAATCTTTGCCACCATCTTCATAGACGAGCCATCCTTAATTTCCTTCTTCATTGTGCTTCTGTAAGAGGCACTTTTAACCTCTCTTATAAGCAGATAACCACCAAAGCAATCAGCACCAAAATTTAAAACCCCATTCCAAAAGATTCTAAAAATCCCATATTTGTATCCTCCTGTTTTTTATACAATCATACCAATTATAAATTTAATTTACCAAGTACTACTATCATAATATTTCAGTATGTTATTGTACTACAAGAGTCCTGATGACTGTTCCGGCATATTTGTCTGCCATTTTTTTTGCTCTATCCATTTCTATATTCCATGCTTCTTTATCCCACGGCAATTCATCATATTCTCTTCTTTCTAAAATATCCATATCATATACTTCCTGTGTATCATACAAATATACATACTTTCCATCATCAATAAATCCGTAGAAAACTGATAAGTATGTAGGGAATAGTTCTCCTGCCAGACTCTCATATTCCACGACAATTGTTTTATCCATTTCAATACCGGCAATCACAACTTTTTCCGAACTGATTATTTCTGATTTTTCTGCCGCGCTGAATCCTAACGGACTATCAATCATAGCCTGAATTGGATTTTGTGCATTTACAATCATCTCTTCATCTCTTATATGAAGCTGCAATCTTTCATCATCATTATAATGTACAAAACCTGGTTTTCTGGGCCACAAAAAATTCAAATATGGATGTTGGACTTTATAGAGATGTGTGCCTATAGTAACCTCATTGCTATATCTTATAAACGACGATACATCAACATCATTATTTTCTATATCACAGATTGCTCGTCCATCATATTCTTCTAATGATAAAGCAACTTGAACCGCATATTCCACGGATTCAGCCATATCAGCATATGAAGTATTATCATGAATGGCACTAATAAGAATCTTTTTATCATTAAAATAGACCATATAACCTTCCATAATACCTATACTGCCCACTGTAGCCTGATAATGTATTGCCTTATAATCGCCCAGTCGAACTTCTTCTGAATTAGTCACTATTATCTCTTCTATGGCACAACCTAAATTACCAAATTCGCTACCTATTAAATATGTAAAACCGGTAAACATATTGTTCGGATCATCTGTACCCATTGTTACGGCAAGATTATCGCCATTATTAATCATATGAACTGCACCATTATAAAATATTTGAGTAGCGTTTTTCTTTTCATATGAGTCACTGGATGTTTCTTGACGCGGTACAAGATAGGATACACCTAAATCCATATCACCCCATCGTCCGGCAAATTTCATCTCATATGTAGGTTCTGTTTCTACAGATTCCAGACCTTTAAAATCTTCCTGCTTCTTTTCAAAATCCGCAGACACATCTCCAGAAATACTACCGTCATTACTATTTCCTACAAAACTTACAACGCCGATTACACCGGCAATAAAAACAACTGCTGCCACTGCACCAATTGCAATCTTCGCCTTCAAGGACATTTTCGCTGCTTCACCGGCAACTTTTCCCGCTTTGACAAGACTTTCTGCGCTGCCTTTTACTCCCCCGCTCAACACACCCGCACTTGGCATAGCTATGCTTGCACAAACACCGGTCTTTTCAAAGCTATAAATTGCGAACAAAAAAGGTAAAATTGCGATACAGCGAAGCTTAACTCCTTTGTTTTCAAGTTCGTCTACCTGTTTGCGAAGAGCTTTTCTGGCATAATTAATCCGACTTCTTACAGTTGCCTCAGAGCAATCCATAATTTCTGCAATTTCTTTCACTGATAACTCTTCATAGTAAAACATAAAAATCGTGATTCTCTGTTCTCTCGGAAGCCTGTTAATCATATTTGTCAGGATATCTGTAACTTCTTTATCTGCCACAATATCTTCCGGCGTTTTCTTGGCAATTCGATTTTCTTCAAAAATCTCTTCACCCATATCCTCACTGTTATCCACAATGTCAAACTTGCGGTTTTTCTTAAGATAGTTGATACTGAGGTTATTGGCTATAGTTCTCAGCCACGCAGATAAACCTTCAGGATTTTTCAAAGTATCAATTTTATCAATTGCCTTAATTAAAGTTTCCTGAGCAACATCCTCTGCGTCCTTTTCATTTTCTGTAATTTTGTAGCAGACATAATAGACCTCTTTATAAAATTTATTATAGAATTCCATAATCGCACTATTATCACTCTGCTTAATTCGATTAATTAAATCTTGGTAATTCATAATTGCTTCCTTTCGTATTTTGATTTCATATTTATAGACAACAGTTTTTGAAAAAATTATTTAAATCTATTTATTTTTCACTATTCTATTCAATTTCTCCGACAAAACCAGTGCCACCACTACAAAGAAAATCAGGTAATACGGGAAAATTCCCACCATTGTACGCTCAGCAATAAACCCAAACACCGGCGGCATAAGCGTACTTCCGATGTAGGCACTCGTCATTTGCATTCCGATAATGGCCTGGGAATTTTCTCTCCCGAAATTGGTTGGTGTGGCGTGAATAAAAGCCGGATAAACCGGAGCCGCGCCAAAACCCACAACGGCAAATCCTATGAGAGCAGGTATATGGCTTGAAACCGGTAAAATAATGAAAACCATACCCACCAAAATCACAGTAATTCCAAGACGAATCATGTCCTTATCTCCGATTTTATTTGCAAAAAATCCCACTATAAAACGTCCCACCGTTATCCCCAAATAAAAAAGCGATGCAAACGCCGCCGCACTTTGAATTTCCATCCCACGATGCTCGGCAAGATACGTACTAATCCAAAGGCAGCTTGTAGCTTCAAAAGCACTATATGCACAAAATGCTACCATCATCGGCACAATCCCTTTGATATGGAACTTCTCCTTCATTGTAAGGACTGCACTTTCCGGCTCTTCCTCCTTGGCCTCTGTCTGCTTTTTCTTCCAAAGAGGCAGTGCCAAAAACATCACAAAAGTCAAAACAATCTGAATCACCGAAACAATTCTGTATCCGTTTCTCCAGCCAAGATTTGCTGAAAGTGCAAAACTCATAATATACGGGCTTATGGAAGCACCAACGCCCCAGAAACAGTGAAGCCAGCTCATATGCTTTGAACTGTAATTAAGTGCTACATAATTGTTCAGTGCCGCATCAATTGCACCCGCACCAAGCCCATAAGGCAGGGCAAAAACGCACAACATAATAAAGGAATTCGAAACGGAAAATCCAAACAATGCGCTTGCGGTCAAAAACACACTGATTGCAGTAACAAGTCCCGTCCCAAGCTTTCTAATGATTTTATCCGACATCAGACTGGACAAAATCGTTCCGCCCGATATAATCATTGAAATGACACCGGCATAGGAAATAGATGTATTAAGCTCCTTGTACATAACAGGCCAACCCGAGCCAAGAAGCGAGTCCGGCAGACCAAGACTGATAAATGCCAAATATATAATCGCAAGTAAAAGTGAAATCATTTTTTCTCTCCAACGAATTGTAATCGACCACATTGTAGCACAACACATCTTGAAAGAAAAGTACGAAAATTAACGACTTGTTTTGGCAAAAATATATTTATATAATAGTTGTAAATAAGCCACTTAAAAAGGACACTTATTATGTATTTAATTTCCATTTATTTTGATGAAAAAACCGATAAAAAAATCAGATATCTGATGGGACAAATTGCAAAGAACACGGGAAACACAACCCTGCTTGACGATAACGTACCGCCGCACATTACTATCTTGGCTTTCGAAACCAATACGGAAGATGTGGCAGTTTCTTATCTGGAAAAATGTGCAGATAACCTTTCTACAGGTAATATCCAATGGGTTAGTGTAAGCACCTTTTTCCCTTACGTGATATACCTTGCACCGCTTCTTGATAAGTACCTTTTTGATATGAGTAAAACGGTCTACGACACGTTTTCTCAAATGGACAATATTTCAATTAACAAATATTATAAACCCTTTGAATGGATGCCTCATACAACAGTAGGGCGTAAATTGTCTGATGAACAGATGCGTATCGCATTCGAAACACTGCAAAAGCAATTTGGACCTTTCCCCGGAACCGTCACCAAAATCGGACTTGCCAGAACCAATCCGCATAGGGATATTGCACTGTTTGAACTCACTGAAAAATAATTTTAAGAAACTATAAAAGGCTGCCGACTAAATACTTAGTACGACAGCCCCATTTTTATAAATCAAAGTCTTTATCCAGATATATTTCAAAATATTTCACTTTTTCCGAATTCTCACCCTCATATACTTCCATTAACTCAACGTTATATGGTACATTAGTATCTTCAAAATCAATATCCACGTCAATCTCTCTGTAGCCTTCGTCGTTTAAATCATTTTCTACAGAAATTCTCGCCGCACCATAATCTGTTGTGCATCGAAAACTATATTCCTTTTCATTTGCATTTTGAAGATTTGTTGCCATTTCAAAGGCTTTTGCATCTACTTTATCTACACACCAAGCCATTAAGATGTCTTTCATAGACGCTGTTTTATCTGTTGAAATCCGAATTCCATCTAATAAATATGCCTGGGCGCCATTTTTTTCCAGCTCAAACCGAACCGCGAAATCTTCCGAATCATTCTCCGGCACAAAACGTAAAATAATTTCGTCTTCTTTTGTTTCTTCATGACGGATTGTACCCGCATATGTCTGTCCGTTTACATCTGTAAAAGATATTGTACCGGCATTCTGTGTTTCATCACCGGAATTCAAGTTACCGAAAATATTTGTTACATCCGCTTCCGAAAACTCTGTCCATTTTACACCATCAATTGTGACCGCTTCCATCCAGTCTTTTATGGAAATATCAACTGTCATTTCCTGGACATCATTGTTGTTTGACTGCGGTTGTGTATTATTATCATTTGTGACTTGATTTTGTGTATTATCCTGATTTGTATTCGCATCGGATTGCTTTTTCTCAGCGCATCCTGTCAAACAAAAGCATAGAGCAAGCATTAATAATGCATATATAAATAATTTTTTCATAATTTAACATCCTTTCTTTTTGTATATTATCTGCATTATCGTGAAAAAATACACTCGTATATTGTGGTATTAATATACATCTTGTATATCTATATTTTATTTGTATTTATAGCACAATTATGCTATAATTATGTTATAAAGGAGTGAAATGTTATGCCACTTATAATGCCAATCAAAGATTTACGAAATACAAATGAAATTTCAAATATAGCACACAAAGTACAAGAACCGATTTTTATTACCAAAAACGGATATAGTGATTTGGTGGTAATGAGTAGCGAGCTTTACGATAAGTTTGCACGAATTAACCGTATTGACCAAGCTATTTACGAATCGGAACAAGAAATACTAAATGGTGCTGAAGCAGTAGATGCCAATATTGTTTTTACTGAATTGGAGAAAAAATATTTTGGATAAATACAAGGTTAAAATTAATCCTAAAACAATACGGGAATTGAACAGTATATATGAATATATTGCCATTTTTCGAATTGATGACTCCAGTAAAACTGTCTTTGTTATAACAATTCAATACCAAGGCAAAAATATGTAAAAATTAAGCAGCAAATGAACCTTTTATCATTTGCTGCTTTCTCTATCTACTTCGCTTCTTTTTTCTTCGCTCTCTTTTCACAAACCTTTTCCACAATTAATTTTGCAATAAAACCTGTGAACATACCAATGATAAATCCACCAAGAATGTCTGTCGGATAATGCACACCCACATAAAGTCTGGAAATACCCACCAGTGATGCAATTACCATCGCCGGAATACCGACCTTTTTGGGCATCATATAAAACAACACCGATGCAACTGCAAAAACACAGCCTGTATGACCTGACGGAAAAGAATTATCAGATGGTCTGGTGGTTATGTACTCAATTGCCTCGTTTACCACATACGGTCTGGTTCTTCCAACAAGCTTTTTAATCGTCAGATTAATAAGAATTGCTTCAAATATTAGTGAAAGCGATGCTGTCAGACCCACTTTTCTTGTTTTCTTAAAAAGTAAAAACAAGATACATACCGCTATCGGTAAAATTCCTTCATCACCAAGCGAGGTGATAAACTGCATAATCGGATTCAAAAAATCAAATCTTAAATTTTCCTGGACAAACAACACAATGTTTGATTCCCACATATTAAACGCGTCCATAATTTACCTCCATAAGTTCTTTTATACTACTTGCTTATTGTGCACTCTTTACAATAACCATATAACTCCAACTTGTGTCCTGTAATGACAAATTCCCCCTCTTCGCTCTCCATATGATCGTGCTCTATATGCTCAAACGGACAGTGCTTAAGCGGCACCAATTTGTGACAGGACAAACACACCGCATAATGCTTGTGATGACCATCCACAAGTTCATAAACTGCCATATCACTTCCCATTAACATACTTCTTTCGATAAGACCTTTTTCCTCAAAAATTGCAAGACTTCTATACACCGTAGAAATTGCAAAATTTGATGCATCCACGACCTCATCCTTTAATATTTCCTGGTAAATATCGTGTGCCGACATTGGCTTATCTGCCCTGCTTAGAACTTCAAAAATATCTTTTCTCTGCTTCGTCCATTTTATGCCTTCCGGCCATTTGTTATTTTCCATATTTCACCCAATTTTTCTATAAAACAAGTCCCAGTAAAATTCCGCTTCCGACACCGATTGCGTATAAAAGTGCCAAAATTTTCAGATTATCTTTCAGGCTCTCATTCACCCTGAAAAGTACCAGCAAACCTACACCGCTTCCAACTAAAAGTCCGCTCATCATAGAGCCGAAACCGATTACGCCTTCTAAGAAAAGCTGCGTAATAACTACGCTGGATGCACAGTTTGGAATAAGACCCACAAGACCTGCCACGAATTCGCCAATAATCGGTTTTGTAAAGAACAGATTAGCAAGGCTTTCTTCGCCAACAAATTCAATCATAAAATTAAGTACCAGATTCACTATCAAAATAAAAACCACAATCTGCAAAGTGTGCTTAAATGCCGATTTCCAAATACTCTTTTCACAGTGACATTGACCATGTTCGCACATATCATGGATTTTCCAGTCTTCTTCCTGCGCCTTCTTTTTAAAATGCATTACAAAGTCAATTACAAAACCGGCAATCATACCGATTGCAACCTTAATACCCAGAATCTGCAATATCAATTTCACATCTACCGCTTCCGAAATCAAAATCGGTAACATTTCATCCGATGTGGATAAAAAAATCGCAATAAGCGTACCAAGGGAAATGACCCTGCCCGCATACAAACCTGCTGCCGAAGCCGAAAAACCACACTGTGGAACTGCCCCAAGAAGACCACCGATAAAAGGGCCTGCCTTTCCCGACTTGTGAATCGCATTTTTCACCTTACTGCTGGTTTTATGCTCGATATATTCCATCAATAGATAAGTTATAAATAAAAATGGAACTAATTTTAAAGTATCCAAAAAACTGTGTTCTAAAATGTGTAATATTTCTTGTAACATATAAGCCTCCATTGCAATTGCAACTCATTCGCAACTAGAGATCTAGTCTATCACACCTTTTCTGCCTTTGCAAGCAATACTTTTCGAAGTTCGTAAATAATTACAACGCTTAAAGGCCCTTTAATAATCCCTAGGGCTCCAAATAATTGCAGTCCTATAAATACCGATGCAAACAAAACTATGGGATATATTCCCACCTTTTCACCAATGAGTTTTGGTTCCAACAATTCTCTTATGAGCGCGCACACCCCATATAAAACCAGACAAAACAACGCCTGTAAAATCTGCCCCTTTAAAAACAACCATATAGAAAGGGGCACCAAAACGACACCCGTACCTACGAATGGAAACGCATCCAAAACCCCTGCCAAAAGTCCAAAAAGCCACCCATTGGGAACCTGCAAAACCGTAAGAGTGACACCGGCCAATAAAGAAAGAACAATAAAAATGATAACCTGGGACTTCAGAAATGCTTTCACATAAAAAACAACGCCCCTCACAATCTTTATAAGCATATTGTCTTTTTTTCCTTCCACAGCTTCTTTAATGTTTTCAAAATCCTTACAAAAAAGGATCAGCGATACAAAGAAAATGATTACATACATAAAAAACGAAACGCAGCTTTTCGCGGAATCAATAGCACCGGACTGTATTTTAATTACCATATCATCTCCCACATATTCGCTACAGGTTTCTTTGAATTCATTGTATTTTTCCACGCAGGTATTTAGAAGCTCAGATTCCAAAATACTCTCCTCTTCTTCTAAAAATTCCACATCCTCAAAGCTCCTACTGAGCGGCACATACAAAATTCCCAATAATAAAAATACAAACAAAAAAATAACTGCACTCAAAATCCATGTCTCTTTTAGTTTTATCTTTTTTGATAATTTATTCAAAAACGGATACACTTTCCATACCACCAAGAATGCCAGCAAAAAAGGCAATGATATGTTGAAAAAAAATCGCATAAAAAAATATACTGCTAATGCGCCGATTAGCAGTATCAATGTATATTTTTGTTTATCACTAAGTTTCTCCATATACAAAGCCTCCTTTTTTCGTCTGCTTTAGTAGTATGGGGAAATTGTGTAAATCTATGTTGTTTTAATTATGACAAATCTGGTAAAAACTGTTGAAAAATTTGCCCTTCAGGATAAATTTTAAATTCCATTTTCTTTTTAGTTGATGGATGTGAAAACTCCAATTTATATGCGCAAAGTGCCACATTTTTCACATTAAGTTCTGTGCTTAAGGCAGCGGAAAAATCACTACCATATTTCTTATCACCAAGTAACGGCAGGTTCGCATTTGCCATTTGTACCCTGATTTGGTGATGTCTGCCGGTGAGTAAATGGATGTCGTAGAGAGCATATATTTTATCCTTCATTGTGGCTTGATTAATGAAGGTATATTCCAATTTGGATTCCTTCCCTTTGTCTTTGGTTGTAACATAAGAACTATTTGTTTTATTATCTTTCATAAGATAATCCGTCAAAACGCCCTTCTCTTTTCCCTTATCCGGCACACCTGCTGCCACGGCATAATAGCATTTATTCATAATACCGGTGGTTAACTGCTTACTCAAAGCACCTGCTGCCGCCTGATTTTTTGCAAACAAAATCACACCTTCCACAGGCTGATCCAGTCTGTGAACCACACCTAAGTATGGCTCCTTTGCAGGTTTTTCCTTGGAAGATTTCATTAGATAGTTTTTCAGTTCACTAACTAAATCCATCGCACCTATTTTTCCGGTCTGAACAGGAACTCCCGCCATTTTGTGACATACGATTATGTCCTTATCTTCATAAATAATTTTGTAGTTCATCATCTCTTCTTACCCACAACCCCAAAGTACACCGGCAATAATACAAATAACCAAGTCAAATACACATAGACAAAATCAGCACCTTGTGGAAGATCTCTATAGCTATACACCATTCCAATTAATAATTGACCTGTTAACTCTTTATCATCACAAACTGCAACTTGGCTCCCCTCTAACAAGTACGGCCCGCCATAGCCAAGGTAAACGGTTCCTTCTGCATCTTCACCCCAAACTGTCATCGAAATTGTGTATTCCTCACCTTTTAATATCCAATCCACATCAAAATAATGAAGCAATTCTTCATCAAAAGCATTAAAAGGTATTTTTCTCTTTTCCACTATTTTGTCGCCGTCCATCAGTTTAAATTCTACGAATCCATCCTCTGTCACAGGCTCAAACTGGATTCCAAATTCCGTCACACATTTCATCTTTGGAACGAAACTCATAGAAACTGTCTGACCCTCTTTTAAAGTGTACTCATCCTGATAGAACCGATTTAAATTATCTACGGTTGTTTCTGCCCTGGAAAGCCAAGTAATAACAAATGCCAAAGCACAAGCTACCAAAATGTGCAACGCTCTTATCCACATCGCCTTAGAAAAGAACTTGATTTTTTCCACTTTATCATCCGTAGTTACAAGCACCATACTGCCTAAAAGCGCAAGTGCGGATATATTAAAAATTCTATACGTAAAAAAGTGATGAACCGTCGTATGATTGGTTAATACAAAATACCACACAATAGACGAAACCCCCACCAGCATAAGTCCCGAGATTTTTGTAGAACGTACAGTTTTTGCAGTCAAAACTTTGCAGACAAACCAGCCCACCCATAAAGCAATTAACAATACATAAAATTTATCCGTATAATGTTCCCAATTAAGTCTAAGAGCGTCAATTCTGGAACTAAAGGTCACCTGCTCCGTGGCTCCCACACGGATAAAAACTTCATCTATTGCAGTTTTTAAAACATTTCTCTTTAGAACCCACGAACCGATTACGCACTTTAATATCCACATACCACCGTATCCGAATATCCATGCAAGCCCTGAAGTAATTACATTTTTCAGGTATTCCAAAGGCTTTTTATTTTTTTCACAACACAATATCCACCACAGCACCGGATATGCCCACGAAATAAGCGGATATGTCAACAAGTCAAAAAAACACGTAACAAGACCTATCACCACAAAGAAATAAAGATACCTTGCATTTTTCTCAAAAAAGTCCACATTCTTTATCAGGATAAAACTCGCACCCAGCGCAATATAAAATATCCATGAAAACTGTAGCGAATAATACAATGCCATCGGCATTAGCAATAAATAAGAAGAAAAGAATAATAAACTATATTTGATTCCTTTTTTCTTGTGCAAATGCTGGGCAAAGAAAAATACCAGTAAAAACTGTAATATAAAGTTCAAAAACCGGATATCACTGTAGTTAAAAAATAAATTCAATGCGCGCAAAATCGCCACATAACCATGCCAATAATAAGAATATCCCTTCATATCCATAGCTTGATACAGATATGAACCTTCCGAATCATTCAGCGCAGTTTTAAGCATCAGTCCATCTGTCGCCGTATCCAATACCCCCGGCAGACTGGAAAAGAAATAACTGCAATTTCTCATATCCAACACACTGTGATAGCTACTCTGACCCTCAATTGTAGTGAAGGTTTCTGCTGCTCTGCTTTGATTAACAGGAATTGCAAAGCCAATAGTTAAAATCACCGTCCCTACGATTGCCCCAATTAATAGCAGTAATGGTAAAATAATAATTTTCTTTAATATTTCTTTTCTATTTATCTTCCTCAAAATTGTTCCACCTAATCTATTCTAAACTTTAAACCTATATAGCACACCC
>CAZMND010000055.1:0-13862 GCA_964567585.1 uncultured Lachnospiraceae bacterium | reverse complement strand
GATTGCAATCAATCCGGAGGATGTAGCCGTTATAATGGTTAATGTCGATGCTGTTATGCATCGGGTTATATTCAGCGTGTATCAATTTCATCGTTATCAGTCCTTTCATATGAAGTGGAGGTAAAAAGCCCATGGGCTTATTTTGGACTTGAAAAACTTTCGAAATAGATATAACAATCACAAAATGTACCATTTTATAAAACAAAATATTACTAGAAATATTCAAAATAATACAAATCGTGATATTAACAGTAGTGTTGCTACTATCATCGAGTAATTAAATATTATTTAAAATATTTACTCAGGTGCTATTTTGGAAGCCATTACCTGCGTGGATGCAGAGGAATATTATCAGGATTTAAAAAGTAGCACGGAGACAAGTGAAAAAGTAGTGTCCTCGCAATTTTCGGAAATAAAGGAAGCGATTTTAAATGAAATACCGGTGCAATATTTTACTCGAATTTATACGATGGCAGCAGGAAATGAAACTAAAGATTTCTACTGTATTGTTGATTTTCCGGCCGTTGATAATAAGGAGTATGTGATTGTAATCAGTATGCCTTTTGTACGGGAAGAGGAGTTGCTTTTAAGTGGATTAGAAAATTTTTTGGTAGATGTTGAAATTCAAGGAGTTAAGCCGGGTGTTGAAACGGAAGACACAACAACAGTAAAAAATGATGAGACATACGCATTTAGTGTAAGCGATGCTTCATCTGCCGAAGAATATATAGATGCCTTCCTTCAGAATAATAGTCATCTGGAAATCGGGACACAAGAAGAACTTCAGCTTTGCGATCGTATGATACATTCGTTCCATATTAAAGAGAAGGACTCTGATAAGGTAAGGCAGAGTATTGGTGTAATAGAACTTGCATCAGGTGTAGTATTTGCTTTTGAATATGATCATGTGAATTTTGGCGAAGCAGGCTTTGAAGAAGTGCTTGGAGCTATGAAATTTATAGTAGAATAAACTGTGAAAAACTACTAAAAAAACAGCCCCTTTTTTGTCATAGGTTACGCACTTAACCTATTGTAAAATGGGAGTTCCCGCTTTATACTGAAACTCATAAAAAGAATTTATCCAGGGCTATGGAGGAGACGATTATGGGTAACACATTGGAAATAAAAGAGAGACAACTTGTATTAAAGAGAGACATTTTAGATGCATTCCGTGAACTTGGATTAGAAAAAGGACAAACGATAGAAGTACATACGTCTTTAAAAAGTATGGGCTTTGTATGTGGCGGCCCGCAAATGGTAATAGAAGCCTTGTTGGAAGCAGTTGGCGAGGAAGGCACCATTATGATGCCTACACAAACGTGGAAAAATTTAGACCCGACTGCGGGTGTACACTGGGAAGAACCGGAAGAATGGTGGCAGGTTATCAGAGACAACTGGCCTGCATATGACAAAGACATAACCCCTACGAACACGATGGGAGTTGTAGCAGAAATGTTCCGAAAATGGAATGGAACCTGTCGTAGCGACCACCCCGCTCGTTCTGTCGCAGCATGGGGTAAAAACGCAGAATATCTCACAAGCGACCACGATTTATCCAATATTTTCGGAGAAGGTTCACCGCTTGGCAAATTATATGAACTGGACGGTTATGTGTTGTTAATCGGAACCGGGTACGATAAAAATACTTCAATTCATTTGGCAGATGTAAGGGCGGAGTATCCCGGCAAGCATAATTGCATCGAGCACAGTGCGATTATGGAAAATGGAAAACGTGTGTGGAAAGCCTATGAAACACTTTTCGTAGATGGAGAGGACTTCGAACAGATTGGAGAGGCATTTGAAGAGGCATATCCGGTTAAAAAAGTGACTCTTGGCAATGCCACCGTTAGATTTATGAAACAACGGGATATAGTAGATTTTGCCGTAAAATGGATTGAAAACAACAGGAAATTTGTCCGTTAGTATAGCTTAAGGGCTAGACCCCGAAGGTAAGAAATTACTTTCGGGGATTTTTATATGCAATAGCACAATCCTCATTCCAAATGACGACAATATATGTTAAAATGAAAATATACATTTGTATCATAACAAATGACAAAGCATACAAATATTTTAGGGAGGTATTTCATAATGGAACAGAGACTGGAACCTTTATTCACACCATGGAAAATCGGCAACTGTGAGATTAAAAACCGTGTTGTTTTAACTTCTATGGGCGGAACCAACTTGCTTGGTTGGATGGAAATCAACCATTTCGATAAGGCGGGGGCTAAGTTTATTATGGAAGTGGCAAAAAACAATTGTGGTCTTGTTTTACCGGGATGTCAGCCGGTGTATAATCCGATGCTTGGACAGTGGCTTTACAAGAATAAGAAAATGTACAAGGATTTGGCCCAGTGGATGCCTGAATTTCATAAAACCGGAGCAAAGCTGTTTGTGCAGTTGACAGCCGGATTCGGACGTTCATTTACAATCGACCATTTGATGGAAACTTTGTTCACCAATAAGGCTCTTAATGTATTGTCAAAACCGATTATGAATCTTGACAAAATTACGGCAGCACCATCACCATCGCCGAATCGTTGGTCAGACAAAGTGCCTTCCAGAGAAATGACAAAAGAAGAAATTAGGGAGTTCATCGAAGCCTTTGGTAAAACTGCAAAGTTATTAAAAGATGCGGGCGTTGACGGCGTGGAAATCCATGCGGTACATGAAGGCTATTTGCTTGACCAGTTTACTTTAAAATATGTAAATAAGCGTACGGATGAATACGGCGGCTCATTTGAAAACCGTTATCGTTTTGCGGTGGAAATCGTAAAAGAAATTAAAAAAATGTGTGGAGATGATTTTCCGGTTTCACTCCGTTACAGTGTGGAATCCAAGACAAAAGGATTTAGGGAAGGCGCGCTTCCGGGTGAAGAATATGTAGAGGTAGGCCGTGATATGGAAGAGTCTGAAAAAGCGGCTAAATATTTACAGGACGCAGGTTACGATATGTTAAACTGCGACAACGGTACATATGATGCCTGGTATTGGGCGCATCCGCCTATTTATATGCCGGAAAACTGTAACTTGGAAGACGTTGCACATATCCGTAAATTTGTAGATATTCCGGTAGTTTGTGCGGGAAGAATGGACCCGCGTGTAGCTGCAGACGCAGTGAAAGAAGGCAAGATTGACGGCGCAGGCTTTGCTCGTCCGTTCCTTGCAGACCAGGCCTGGGTAACAAAGCTTATGAATGGACAGGAAGAAGATATTCGTCCTTGTATTCTTTGTCACAACGGATGTTTCAATATGTGTCATTACAAGGGTGTTGCAAACGACCAGGATTTGTGGGATTCGCTTCATCTGGCACGTTGTGCGGTTAACGCAGAAACGATGCAGTGGGAAAAACATAAAATCGTACCAACAAAGAGTCCGAAGACCGTACATATTATCGGTGGTGGTATCGGTGGTATGGAAGCAGCAAGAGTGTTAAAACTTCGCGGTCATAATCCGGTGATTCATGAAAAAGCAGATAAGCTTGGCGGAACCTTTATTGCAGCAAGTGCAGAAAGTTATAAAGGAAAACTTCGTGAACTACTTAGCTGGTACATAAAGCAGATGGCTGATTTACAGATAGAAGTACATTTGAATGAAAAGATAGATAATGTTGAGCAATTTAAGGGCAGTCCTGTGGTTGTAGCTACCGGCTCAACGGCACGCGTTTTAAGAAGTGTTTCGGGCAATGAAAAAATGATAGAAGCTTGCGATTACCTGACAGGAACTCCGGTGGGAGATACGGTGGCAGTTATCGGCGGCGGTCTTACAGGCTGCGAAATTGCTTATGAACTGGCACTTCAGGGCAAAAAGCCTATTATCGTGGAAATGAAGGATGATTTAATCTCACAAAAAGGAATATGTCTTGCAAATAGTTCCTACCTTCGTGAATGGTTTGCTCTTCATAAAGTACCTGTTTATTTGGAAACCACACTTCAATCTGTTGGTGATGGAAATATTGTTTGTAAAGATAAAGACGGTAATGCTGTGGAAATTGCTTGCGACAGCGTAATCAGTTCCGCAGGTTATATTTCAAATCCGCTTACAAAAGAAGGCGGAAATGTGCATCTTGTAGGCGATTGCTTACAGGTTGGAAACTTAAGAACAGTAGTATGGCGTGCTTATGAAGTGGCTATGAAAATCTGATAGGAGGGGTGCATTGTGAATTTGACAAAAGAACAACAGGCAATATTAGATGGCGAAAAAGGTGATGTCCTTGCCAGAGTTATGAAGACACTTGTACGTTATGGTGAACTTTTCGGAGCGGATTCTATGGTTCCTGTAACAAGTACATATAATCATTTGGTGACATCCTTCGGACTTAAGGCGCTGACGCCGGTTTATGAATTGATGGATAAATTAATTGATTCAGGGAATGTGTCTACACAGAAATTTTCTGCAGACCCACGTCCATTGGATAAAAATGTACCCAGCTCTTTTTTGCAGGATTTTATCTTTAAAAACTTTATGTATACAAAACAGAATGATTATGAGAAACAGTTAAATGAACTGGGTCTTATGGAAAAGGACGCATTCACATGTACCTGTTATATGGATGAAGTGGGTAATACACCGGAAATGGGTGATATCTTATCATGGTCAGAATCTTCTGCGGTCGTCTATGCAAACTCTGTTTTGGGCGCAAGATGTAACCGTAACTCAGGTATTATTGATTTGATGGGCTCGGTTCTTGGTTATGTGCCAAATTTCGGTCTTTTGACGGATGAAGGCAGAAAAGCTACATGGATTGTGAAAATTGAAACGACTAAGAAACCGGAGGCGCAGCTTTTAGGTTCTGCCATCGGTATGAAGGTTATGGCAGATGTTCCGTACATTGTGGGATTGGACAAATGGCTTGGTGGTGAATTAAATGAAGCTGCCAAAACTTATTTAAAAGATTTTGGTGCAGCCACTGCTTCCAATGGTGCGGTAGGTCTCTACCACGTGGAAAATATCACTCCCGAGGCGGTAAAATCAGGCAAAGATTTAATTGCAGAAAATGCACAGGTTTATGTGGTAGATGATGCAGAACTGGAAAAAGTATATAAGAATTACCCGGTTATCTGGAAAAAACAGGATGCGAAGCCGAAACTCTGTTTTATGGGTTGTCCGCATATGAGCCTTAACCAGCTTATTGACTGGACAAAGAAGGTTCAGAATGGTTTAAAGGAAGCCGGAAAAACCAAGGTTTGTATTCCGACTGTATTCACAGCGGCTCCTGCAGTGCTTAAAAAATTCGAAGAAACCGAATACGCGGCAATTTTGAAAGAAACAGGTGTTATCACCTCTTACATCTGTCCGTTAATGTATATGAATAACCCGTTAAGTGAAAAAATGCCGGTTATCACATCCAGTAACAAGCTTCGTACTTACACCAGTGCCCGTTATTATACGGATGCAGAAATCTTAGAACAGATTACAAAAGGAGGGAATACCAAATGAAAGAGTTTAAAGGCAGAATTGTAGCTCCGGGATGCGTAAGTGCAAAAGCATTGGTTTCCCATGGTGGTTTAAATACGTTGGCATCTTTCCAAAAGGCACTCCAGTTTGGCGATAAAAAGGCGACATGCGGAGACCAGAATAATTCGGATTTATATGGAAAACAGATGGCAGGAAAGGCACTTTGCCTTCCATGTACAATCGGCTCAACAACAGGCGGCCTTGTATTGTACTGTGCATGCTCTATGAAAAGACAGCCGGCTTGTATGTTGTTTTCAGAACCGATTGATTCCCTTGCGGCAGCAGGTGCAGTGCTGGCTGACGTATGGCTGGACGATGTAAGTATGCCGGTTGTGGATAGTCTTGGGGAAGAATTTTTAGCTTATGTAAAGGATGATATGACAATTACCGTAAAGGAAGACGGAGTAGTTGTTGTGGAATAGAAACTAATATGGAAAAGACATTAAATATATCTTATATTTACGGTATTGACGCAGTATTGTCACTGCTTTTGGCATGTGGATACTGTGGTATTGTCCGTAAAAAAGAAATTTGGCTTGTTTGGCTTTATTTCTCTGTTTTTATAGCGAATATCGGTTATTTTGCATTGTCTATTTCGAAGACGGTTGAAGAGGCGTTACTTGCAAACAGGCTGGCATATTTAGGATGCGTATTTTTACCACTGTTTATGTTGATGACTATTATGAAAGTGTGTAAAGTCAAGTGTAGTACAGTAGCCAGAGTTATACTAATAGCAATCAGCAGTATGGTATTTTTGGTTACCGCAAGTCAGGGGTATCTGGAGCTATATTATAAAGAGGTTTCACTCGTTTTTGTCAATGGTATGGCAAAATTGCAAAAGGTGTACGGGCCTCTGCACAATCTGTATTACATATATTTGTTTGCATATTTTATTGCCATGCTGGGTGTGATTTTATACGCGGTTCTTAAGAAGAAAATTGCATCATATAAACATGCAGGGCTTCTTGTGGTAGTTGTGTTTTTTAACATCGCAATCTGGCTCATAGAACAGTTTATTAACTGGGATTTTGAATTTTTATCTGTATCATATATTGCAAGTGAATTGCTGTTGTTATTTTTGTATGGAATGATTCAGGATTATGAAATTGCGATGGCGCATAAAAAAGAGCAGGTGATTCAGGCAACTCCAATCACAATAGATATATCTTCGATAAAAGATAGCTATCCGGAAGTGAATAACCTTTCGAATAGAGAAATGGATGTTTTCAAAGGACTCCTTGAGGATAAAAGGAGAAAAGAGATTGCGGATGAACTTTGCATAACGGAGAATACAGTTAAAAAGCATATTTCCAGTATCTTTACAAAATTAGGTGTTAATAGCAGAAAAGAATTATTTGAAAAGATAAGATAGTAGGATGGTAATAAGTAAGAAAAAGTCGGTAGTATACCGGCTTTTTCTGTTTGTATTTATAAAAGGGAAAATAAAATACTACCCCAATTGGTACCATAAGTACCCCGTGGGGGTAATGGATAAAGCCTGCTAAAAGGGATACTATATTATAAAAATAGCATGTCTTACGGAGGTACATATGAAAGGATTATTAAAAACAGTGAAAGGTAAAATACTGACAGCCGGTGCAGGGGTTGTGGTTGTGGCAGCTGTTGTAATAGGAGCAGTATTTTTACTTTCGAAAGAAGAAAGCTATCGTTCTATCGCGGTAGACAGACTGCAGGGAATAACAGTTATTACAGGTGAAGAAACAGGAGAAAAAAATGCTTATAAAGGAATGTATCTCAACTCGGGTGATGACGTTTTGGTACAAAATGATGCAAATCTGACACTACGTGTTGATGCAGATAAACATTTGTATGCCGAGGCGCTTACACATTTTAAGGTGGAATGCAAAGACGGTGAAGCAAGTGGCAAAAAAGTAATTCATTTGATGGAAGGTTCGGTTCTTAACCGTCTTGAAAATTCATTAAAAGAAGGCGAAAGTTATGCGGTAGAAACACCGAATGCCACTATGGCAGTACGTGGAACAGTATTCCGTGTAACGGTTGACCGGGATGATGATGGTCTCATCTACACATTGGTGGAAGTGTTTGATGGTAAAGTTCAGGTGGACTTAAAAAAGGAAAATGGAGACTATAATGGCGTTTCCGACACATTTGGTCCGGGTGAGTCAGCTTTAATCAGAGGTAATACCGAATTTGCAGAATTTGTAGTTGGTGAAGAAGGCGTTTATAAACAGGAAATTGCATATAAACAGATTCCACAGGATGTTGCAAAAGTTTTGGTAGAGTACATAGATGACGGCGAAGAGCTTTGCATCGGAAAAGAACTTTTAATGGATTATACAGAACTTGCTGAACATAAGATGGAAACTATCACAGGTAAAGAAGCAACCTGTACGGAAGATGGATACGAAGAAGTGTGGTGTACTGTATGTAATGAGGTTACCGAAACAGTGGATATTCCGGCGGTAGGTCATACATTGGCAGATTGGGAAATTGCAAAAGATCCGACTTGTCTTGTGGTAGGAAACAGACAGAGAATTTGTAGTGTGTGTAAAACCTACTATGAGGAAGAAGAAATTACCGCCCTCGGTCATATTAAAGGTGAATATCAGGTAACAAAAGAAGCGGATTGTACACATACAGGAACGCAGAGTGCAACCTGTACAAGATGTGGAGCAGTAGTGGATGAGGTAGAAATCGAGGCGACAGGTCATACACTGGGTAGTTGGACAAATGTCAGAACAGCGAATTGTACAACCGGTGGTTTAAGTCAGGTGGCTTGTACGATATGTGGTCAGGTGGCACAAACCAGTACCACAGCAGCCCTTGGACATAACTATGGAGCGCCGGAAATTGTGGATGCGACCTGTACAGAAGATGGTTCAAGCACAGAAACCTGTGCAACCTGTGGTGGTACTCAGACAGACGTCATAACTGCACAGGGCCACAAGTTGAGTGCCGATATGACAAAGCATCAGTTGATTATGGATGATTCCGGTCAGACCCCAACAGGAGCAATTTGCATCCAAAGTTGTTCAGTTTGCGATGAAGCTACAGAGACATCAACTACAGTAAGTGTAGATGAGTATAACGCATTCTGGTGTGATAATTGTGGTATGAATATTCCCTGGTAATAGTCATATATAACCTAAAAAATCCTCCCGGATTTCTGGAAACAGGAATCGGGAGGATTTTTATATAACATTATAACTAATTATTTAAATAATTCAAAAGCTCTAAAAACTGATTTGCACGGTTGTCCCACAAATGGTTTTCAAGGGCGTTATTATACCCCTTTTTGGAAATGCGCGCCAATTCTTCTTTTGATGAAAGTAGGTTTT
Source organism: uncultured Lachnospiraceae bacterium (assembly GCA_964567585.1). GTDB lineage: Bacteria > Bacillota > Clostridia > Lachnospirales > Lachnospiraceae > CALZKI01. Next base: position 5,082 of record CAZMND010000055.1, on the reverse strand, counting down.
GGATGGTTGAAGGCAGGCACTCTAAATCGTTCAAATCAAACAACACCAAATCCTCGCCACTTACAAAAATCTCGTTTAGTTGCGTACTTGAATCCGATACAACTACGCTCCCATTCAACATGGAATTCGCAATTCGTTCCGTGAAGCCGTCTTTATGCCAAGCCATTATGTTAATAGAAATTCGTGATTGTGCCATAATATTCAAAGCTTCATCACCCGTTACCTGCGGATGGATTATAAGGTTTTGGTGCTTTGCGAAAGGCGAAGCGTTCCAGCTGTTGCCATATACATTTATTTTGATGCCGCCGTCTAAAAGCGAGCGGATAACTTTCTCGCGATAATAGTACATTACACCAAAAAATACATACCTTAATTCGAAGAGCATATCCAAAAATTCTTCATCGGATATATGAATTCCATAATGGTTTAAAACGGTTTCCAGAGCCTTTTCCGCAGGCTGGTTTACATCGCGACGCATTTCTATCAGAAAACGATTGGCAATATAGCGTATTTTTTTATCCATTTTTTTTATATTGAGAATAATACCGCGGTAATTGTAATAGGTTCCGATAAAGGAAACGTCTTTGGAACGGCTCATATCTTGTCCGGTTGTTTGACCAATAATTCCTCCGGGTGATAAAAGAAAGCAGTCCTTAACATTTGGGTAATACTTTTTAGCAAAAGTAATATAATTGCGGTCGTGTAACAATAAATAATAATCTTTTGGTCCGGCCTCGATATGTTTCTTTAGTAAAACCGGATGATCAAATATCATATTGAATTTTGGACCAATAATTAAATTATGTAAATTTGTTGTTTTATCTTTCATCTTGATTGAAAATAGATAAGTTTGTATGCCGATAACAGCTTTAAAACGCATACCGGTATATTTTGTCAGTGGAGCGATGTCTTCTTTGGATACATCGAAAATTTCAATTCTTTGACGGCATTTTACAAGACCCTTGGTCAGTTCATCGGCAAATACATTTAACTGGTTGTAGCATGTATCATCGCCCCGATAAATCAAAATCGGGCGTGTATCATCATCTATTTCATAAAACGAAGGTGCATGGGAAAGCATCATTTCAAGCCACTTTGTTCCGGCACTCACGTCCGGCAGAGATGGAATTATGCCAAGAAGTGTTTCCACAACAGGATTAAACAAGTTATTTTCCATAAGTTCTTTCGAGTATTTTCCTGCAACGTAGCAGTCGGTGCAAAATTCATCCCACAAAGAAGTGCTTTCGACCGGGGAAATTATGTCAACCATATCCGAAGTCGGTTCAGTGGAAGGAGAAGAGCCACCTACGGCCCAAACCGGATATTCTAAAATGGCACGAAGTAAAAATTCATAAGTTTGCTTGGCTTTAAGTTTGGTATTTAAGGTACCAACTTTTGGATAAACTTCCCTCGGACAGACAATAAACCCATTTGCCAGATTTTCATCAAGCAGCAAATCAAAGAAACTGATATTTTGTTTTGTACCTTCCGGTAAGTATGTAGTATAACAGATGATTTCCGTCATATGTGTCTCCGTTTCCTATTTGTAAATTTACATATATTATAAACTGATAACGATGCAAAACGCAATCTTGGAAATCCGTTCAAATTGATTTATACTGTATGAGAAATATTCAGTAAAAGGAAGCGGTTCAAATGGTAAAAGATTTGACAGAAGGAAAAGTGCGGAAGGTTCTTTGGCAATTTACCCTTCCAATGTTCATAAGTGTAATTTTTCAACAACTTTATAATATAGCAGATAGTGTTATTGTTGGAAATTTTTCTGCAAACGGAGAGGATGCATTGGCAGCAGTAGGAGCTTCCTATCCGATTACGATGATTTTTATGTGTATTGCCATGGGATGTAACACAGGGTGTTCCGTAGTAATTTCACAATTTTTCGGAGCTAAAAAACTCAGGGAAATGAAAACGGCAGTTTCTACCACTCTGATAGCGTCTTTAGGGATTTCGGTGCTACTGACAATTGCCGGCATTTTACTAAGTCGGGGAATGCTTGTGATGCTTAAGACACCGGATAATATTTTAAAGGATGCATCGGTATATTTGCAGATTTATACGGGTGGATTTATATCTGTATTTTTCTACAATATTGTGACCGGAGTTTTTACGGCCCTTGGAGATTCCAAGACACCGCTTTATTTTTTGATTGGCTCATCAGTTGGTAATGTGGCGTTGGATTTATTGTTTGTGGCAGCATTTCATTGGGAGGTAAAAGGCGCGGCGTGGGCCACCTTTATATGTCAGGGAGTTGCAGCCGCGTTGGCGCTTCTGACATTGAAAAGGCGAATCCGGGCAATTGAAGTTATCGGAAAACCGGAATTTTTTTCGTGGGATATGCTTATTAGAATCAGTACGATAGCCATACCGAGTGTGTTACAGCAAAGCTTTGTTTCCATAGGCAATATATTTATCCAGAGACTGATAAATGAATATGGTTCTTCTGTCATCGCAGGATATTCCGCGGCAATTAAGGTCAATACTTTTGTGATAACATGTTTTGGAACACTGGGAACGGCTATTTCGAATTTTGCCGCACAGAACCTGGGCGCAGGGAAAACAGAGCGTGTCAAAAGCGGTTTGAAGGAAGGGTGGATAATGGGATTTGTTATCGGAATTCCGGGATTTTTACTGTGTTTTTTTTACGGAGAATTTCTGGTTCATCTTTTTATCAAAGAGGAAACCTATTTGGCGCTTGATGCGGGAATGAAATTTTTGAGAATTGTATCGCCGTTCTTTTTTGTGGTGTCAATCAAATTGATTACGGACGGAATATTACGCGGCGCAGGTGCCATGAAAGGCTTTATGGTATCTACCTTTAGTGATTTGATTTTACGTGTGACGCTGGCGTATATATTGTCAGTACCGTTTGGGACTACGGGAATCTGGATGTCGTGGCCGGTGGGCTGGACAATCGGAGCAATTTTGTCCCTTATATTTTATAAAATGGATATTTGGAAAAATCGAAAAGTGTTATAGTGAATGAAGTTTCCCCAAACGGTAAAACTATTAAGTAAAACCGGGAGGGGAATTTTTTATGGAATCAATATGGAAATACAATATAGATATGCAGGGAAGAAATACTTTGACGGAAAATATGCGGGCTCATACGCTGATTATTGGTGCAGGGATGGCAGGGATTTTAACTGCTTATCTTTTAAAACAGCGTGGCATTGATTCTGTTATTGTGGAAGCCAAAACTATCGGTAGCGGACAAACAGAAAATACTACTGCTAAAATAACAAGTCAGCATAACCTTTTTTATGATAAACTGATTCGCAAAACGGGATATAATCGGGCAAAATCTTATGCCAGGGCGAATGAAGAGGCCATTCATATTTTTGAGCAGATTATCCGAAAGGAAAGAATAGACTGCGATTTTCAGAAGAAACCGGCTTACTTATATACGTGTGATGAGACGAAAGAAAAGAAACTTCAAAAGGAAGCCGAAGCGGCAAGAAAACTTGGGATTAATGCAGAATACGTGGATGGAAGAAACATAACAGAGCTACCTTTCAAGGTAAATGGCGCAGTCTGTTTTCACAATCAGGCATGGTTCCATCCGCTCAAATTTATAAAACATCTTTCAAAACAGTTAACAATCTATGAAAATACAAAGGTTTTGTCCGTAAAGGGACATACAGTGGTTACGGATAAGGGGATCATTTATGCCGATAACATAATTTTTGCCTGTCATTATCCGATTACGAATCTTCCGGGCTTTTACTTTTTGAGGCAACACCAGGAGAGAAGTTATGTGATGGCACTTTGCAATGACAAAGAACTTGACGGAATGTATTTGGGAATTGATGCAAACAGTCTTTCGCTACGTAGCGCCGGAAATACAATACTTCTTGGCGGCGGGGGACATCGTACCGGAAAATGCATATGCCACTTAAGTGATGCAAAGAAGAAAAACTATGGCTATGCCTTTTTGCATTGTATGGCGGATAAATATTACAAGGATAAAAAAGAGATTTGTCACTGGGCGGCACAGGATTGTATGCCGCACGATGAAATACCTTTCATAGGAAAATATTCTGTTTTCAGACCGCATTGGTACGTTGCTACGGGCTTCAAAAAGTGGGGAATGACATCGTCTATGGTAGCTGCAATGATTTTGAGCAGCCACCTCAGTGGAAGAAACGATATTTATGCAAAAGCATTTTCACCCCGGAGACTTTTGATTCGTGCGGGGCTTGTCAACTTTTTGGCAGATTTGGGAGAGAGTATTACAGGCCTTACAAAAGGTCTCTTTGGCAAAAAAGAACGCCGCTGTAGTCATATGGGATGTCATCTGGAGTGGAACAATGAGGAGGACAGCTGGGACTGTCCGTGTCACGGCTCCAGATTTGATAAAAACGGCGAACTTCTGGATAATCCGGCGCAGATGGATTTAACGGGAAAAAATGGATATATTAAATCTTAAATTTCTATAACTACTGGAATTTGCTCTGATTTTTTGGTATAGTATAAATGGTATGGGAAAAAAGTATGAAAAAGGAGGAGCTTAATGAGTAAATACGGAGCAATTGATCGGGAAACAGAAAAGTTATTGGAAGTATGCAAAGCTCATGATAAGATTTCAGCTGAATTATATGAACAGCTTGGAGTAAAAAGAGGTCTTCGTGACAAGGATGGAAACGGTGTGCTCACAGGTATTACCAACATTTCCAAAATTGATGCTTTTGAAATGATAGATGGACAGAAAACTCCTTGTGAAGGGAAGTTATGGTACAGGGGTTATAATGTTATAGATTTGATTAAAGGATTTGAAGGCAAGAGATATGGTTTTGAAGAAGTTGCCTACCTTTTAATTTTTGGCGAACTTCCGACAGACGAACAGTTGCAGGAATTTAAAGGTATGATTGTGAAGTGTAGACAGTTGCCGACCAACTTTACAAGAGACGTAATTATGAAGGCACCAAGCAAGGATTTGATGAACTCTCTTACCAGAAGTGTGTTGACACTGGCGTCTTATGACGATGATATCAGTAATCAGGAACTGAAGGCACAGCTTATCCAGTGTATTAAATTGATGAGTGTATTTCCGATGCTTTCTGT
>CAZMND010000054.1:0-14029 GCA_964567585.1 uncultured Lachnospiraceae bacterium | reverse complement strand
GTCTTCAAAAATTCGTAAACCAATTAACTTTTGAATCATTTTGTCTGCAATTTCTTTGGTGTCCGAGTCTGTTATACCGACTAAAACCAAATAACCTTTACCAATTTGGGAATAAATTGCAGAATCAATTTCTACACTTGCATTTTTGACTCTTTGAATGATAAATTTCATACTACTACTCGCCTATTTCTTCTTTTTGTTTGATTTTACAAAATAACGTACAAAAGGAAGCTCTCTCCAGTTAAATTTTTTATTTTCAATAATCTCTTCACGATGTATAAATGTGCCATCTTCATTTACTCTTTCAACAGTTACATAATTTTCTGTTGTAGGATTCATATTTTTTTGCTCCAGTTTGTTATGAACAAGCATACGAACACCCGCATAAACAATTGCACAGAACGGAACACCTATAATCATACCTCCAACGCCATATAAACCACCAAATAATGTGATGGAGAAGATAACCCAAAAACCTGAAAGTCCTGTAGAATCACCCAAAATTTTCGGTCCAATTATATTACCATCCAACTGCTGTAAAAACAAAATAAATAAAATAAAATATAATGCCTGAATCGGCTCAATAATCAAAATCAACAAAATACACGGAATCGCGCCAAGGAATGGTCCGAAAAACGGAATAATATTTGTTACACCAACGATTACACTGACAAGTAATGCATGTGGCGTACCGATTATTGTTGTTCCGATAAAGCAAAGACATCCGATAATTGCAGAATCGATTATTTTTCCGGAGATAAATCCCATAAAGGTTTTGTTAATAAATCTTCCGGCTTCTATAACGTTGTTGGCATTCTTTTTCTGGAATATTGCATAAACAATTTTTTTGCTTTGTCCGGCAAAAGTTTCCTTGCTTGCAAGTACATAAATGGAAATGATAAAGCCGATAATCAAATTCCAGACCACTTTCACCACTCCAATAACGTTTAATGAAACATTTTTCACAAACACTTCTACTTTTCCCAGTACATTTTCCTGCAAAAATGCACTGATTTCAACCGCGTACTTGTCCATTAAATCATCAAAGTTTTGGGCAACCTTCGGATTATTTGAGAAAAACCCATCCAACCACTTCTCAAAATTGTTAATATAAGTATCAAATTGGTTAACAATACTTATTATACTTTCCTTTACACGTGGAATTACCATATAAAAGAATCCATAAAAAATTGCAATTACAAAAATTATGGTAAATATCAACGAAATTGCGCGTATTAATCTTTTTTTACTTGCAATATCAATCTTCCATTTTACAAAAAGTACCTTGATGATTTTTTTCTCAATAAAATTAAGAACCGGTGTCATTAAAAATGCCAAAATAAAGCCATACATTATCGGCGAAATAATATTAATTACATTAGAAATTGCTGCAAATAATGTTGTGTGATGAAACAAAAAATAGTAAACTATCAAAGATGCAGCAATTACACAAAACGAAATAATACCGATTTCTACATATTTTTTTTCAAATTTAATTTTCATAAAATTACCTCTTTTTTCGTGTACTTCTCTTAGTATAACATATATAATAGACTTAACAACAAAAACTTAGGGAGAAAAATAATGAAATTACAACAGATTCTAAGCTATGTACGCCGCGCTATTGATGACTATAAAATGATTGAAGAAGGCGATAAAATTGCCGTTGGCATTTCCGGTGGCAAAGATAGTTTAACTCTTTTATATGCACTTAATTCTTTACGAATATTTTATCCAAAAAAATTTGAATTACACGCTGTGACAGTCGATTTGGGCTTTGATAATCTGAATTTAGATGCAATTAAAGAATTATGCAACAATTTTGGTATTGAATATACGATTGTCAAAACAGATATTGCCAATATTATTTTTGAAGAACGTAAAGAAACAAATCCCTGCTCATTGTGTGCAAAAATGCGAAAAGGCGCACTAAATGATGCAATTAAACAAGCCGGCTGTAACAAAGTTGCATATGCACATCATAAAGACGATGTGGTTGAAACTATGATGATGTCTTTAATCTATGAAGGACGATTTCACACCTTCTCACCTGTTACATATTTAGACCGGACCGAAATTACGGTTATTCGTCCGCTCATATATATGACAGAGGCTGATGTTATCGGATTTGTAAATAAGAACAATGTTCCGGTTGTAAAAAGCCCATGCCCTGCGGACGGATATACAAAAAGAGAATACGTAAAGGGACTTTTGCGTGACATTAACAAGGAAACACCGGGGGTGAAAAACCGTATGTTTACCGCTATCACTACAAGCACTTTGAAAGGTTGGAGTATGCCAAATGGAGAACAATAACAATTCTCAAATATTATCCAATAATTATCATAAATCGGAAGATATAAAAAATGTTCAAAAAATGCGCCAGGTTTTAAAAGAACTGCCTAAATTTTGCGGAAGATATTTTAAATATATTGAAGACTACACTTCTGCCAGGACACGCCTCGCATACGCATACGATTTGCGCCTGTTTTTTGAATTTATGCACGAAAACAACAGCCAGCTAAATAAATTGGAAATCACAGCGTTTCCATTGGAAATTCTGGATCAAATTACCCGTGAAGACATTGAAGAATATCTGCAATATCTGTCTTATTATATCAAAGACGGCAAAGAGGTTGTAAATAACGAAAATGGTAAAGAGCGAAAACTGGCATCTCTTCGCAGTTTCTACAACTACTATTTTGAAGCTGAACTAATCGAAAAAAATCCGGCCGCTTTGGTAAGTATGCCTAAAAAGCACGAAAAGGCCATAATCCGCCTCGAAAGTGATGAGGTTGCTAATTTACTCGACTTGGTTGAAAACGGCTCAAATTTGACCAAATCCGAAGCGAGATACCATTCTAAGACCGAAAAACGTGATTTGGCTTTAGTTACACTGTTACTCGGAACGGGAATCCGTGTATCTGAATGTGTAGGACTCAATATTAAAGATATCGATTTTCAGGTAAACGGAATTCGTATTGTACGAAAAGGCGGCTATGAAGCAATAATTTACTTTGGTGAAGAAGTTGAGGAAGCTCTCAAGGCTTATCTGGCAGTCAGAAACGAAATTATCCCTGAAACCGGACACGAAGATGCACTATTTCTATCTTTACAGAAAAAACGTATTACTGTAAGAGCAGTTCAGAATTTAGTAAAAAAATACGCTTCCAAAGTAACTACTTTAAAGAAAATTACACCGCATAAGCTTCGAAGCACTTATGGTACTTCATTATACAAAGAAACCGGAGATATTTATCTGGTTGCTGATGTTTTGGGGCATAAAGATGTAAATACTACCCGTAAACACTATGCAGCTCAGGCTGATGAACGAAGACGTATGGCTGCGAAGGCGGTACATTTACGACGGGACTAAATAAAAAAATCAATGTTGTTCACTCAGTGATAGACATTGATTTTTTTATTTAGTCCCCTGGAAAATTATTTAATAATTTTATCATCCTTATAATTATGAGCTTCACAGCTGTTCAATTTAAACTTTAACGATACTCTGTCGAATAGTACGGTACAATAATATAATTACCATAACAGATTGTACCTTTGTGATCCAGGGAATTTATAGAAATCATCTCTTCTACACATTCTTTAACCTGTTTATCGGAACATTCATCTGCATTCATATCATATGCAATTGACCAGAGTGTATCATTCTTTTCAACCATATAGCTCTTATAATATTTGTACATTGGAATGTCATTATCTTTTGCGTTAGCGACCATACCTAATGCAAAAAAAATATTAATTACAAGCACTAAAGATGCAATAACTACAAAATTCTTCTTAGTCATATAAAAATTACATTTATTGCGTTTATATTTACTATTTGTAGGATATCTTCTATTTTTCATATGTACCACCTTTCAAAATGCAAACACTTGTTCTCTATGTGTTTATAATACAGAACGTCCGTTCGTTTGTCAATACATTTTCGATAAAAAATCGAACATTTTTTCGGAATATATGTTTGCTTTTTTTGTTTTTGTGTGTTACAATCAAAATAAATATAGGAGGTATGTTATATGGCAGGAAAAATTACTCAAAAACAGTTAGAAATATTAGAATTTATTAAGCAGGAGATTTTAGATAAAGGCTATCCGCCTGCAGTTAGAGAAATTTGTGAAGCTGTAGATTTAAAATCAACCTCCAGTGTTCACGCTCATTTATCAACTTTAGAAAAGAATGGCTATATACGTAGAGATCCTACTAAACCTCGTGCTATTGAAATCTGTGATGACAATTTTCAGATGGTTCGTACAGAAATGGTAAGTTTACCGGTCATTGGTACTGTTGCTGCCGGTCAGCCTATTTTAGCCGAGGAAAACATTGAAAGCTACTTCCCGGTTCCGGCTGAGATTTTACCACAGGGTGAATCTTTTATTTTAAAAGTAAAAGGTGATTCTATGATTAATGTGGGAATTTATAGCGGCGATCAAATTTTTGTTCAGTCATGCAACACAGCCCGCAATGGTGATACCGTAGTTGCTTTGGTTGAGGATTCAGCGACGGTTAAGACTTTCTATAAAGAAAGTGATCATATCCGTCTTCAACCGGAAAATGACTCTATGGACCCAATTATCGTGAAAGATTGCCAGATTCTCGGAAAAGTTTACGGCGTGTTCAGATTGTTCCATTAAGTTATAAGTTATAACTCATAACACTTAATAGAAATCCTTAAGTTTTACATAAAGACAATATTTAAGCCTCGGAGCAAATTCCGAGGCTTATTCTATCACCTATTTAAATCTCACATTCATATATGCAATAATTTCTTCTACACAACGTTCGAAGCCCAATTTACTGCTATCTAAGCACAAATCATAGTTTCTTGCATCGGTCCATTCTCTACCGGTGTAGTATTTGTAATAATCGGCACGTTCTTTATCTGTTTTAGCAATAAAACGTTCCAATTCTTTGCCGGTCAAATTTATTTTTTTAGCAGCTTCCTGCATACAAAAATCCTTTGGACCATGGATAAATACGCTTAAAACGTGGTCATAGTCCTTTAAAACATAATCAGCACATCTTCCAACAATAACACAATTCTCTTTTTCAGCTAATTCTTTTACAACCTTAGCCTGATAATTAAATAAGTTATCATCTGAAATGAATTCGCCTGAATCCGGTGAAATCACATTTCCTGTATATGCTTTTTCTGTTTTAAACATTTTTGAGAATACAGATTGCTTCACTTTTTCGTCTGCAGTATTAAATAATCTTTCATTAATACCACTATCTTCTGAAGCTAATTTCATAAGTTCTTTATCATAGAAATGAATGCCTAATTTATCAGCCAACATTTCTCCGATTGTACGTCCACCACTACCATATTGTCTTGCAATTGTAATAACATACTTTTCCACCTAAAATACCTCCTATTCGCCCAAATACGCCTTCTTAATCGAATCATCGTTCATCAATTCACTTGCAACCCCTGAACGGACAATATTTCCTGTTTCAAGCACGTAAGCTCTGTCTGCAATAGCCAATGCTTTTTTCGCATTCTGCTCTACAAGCAAAACTGTAGTTCCTGTTTCACTAACTGATTTAATAATATCAAAAATTTCATTTACAAAAATCGGTGAAAGCCCCATAGACGGTTCATCCATCAAAATGATGCTTGGATGACTCATTAAAGCTCTGCCCATAGCAAGCATCTGCTGTTCACCACCGCTTAATGTACCTGCAATCTGGTTCTTACGTTCTTCAAGTCTTGGAAAACGTTCATAAACCATTTTTAAAGTTTCTTCAAACTCTGTTTTGCTTTTTCTGGTGTATGCACCCATTTTAAGGTTCTGATAAACTGTCATTTCCGTGAACACACGTCTTCCTTCCGGAACATGCGCCATGCCCATAGAAACAATTTTATGAGCAGGAACCTTAGTAATATCTTTACCTTCAAACATAATAGAGCCTGCTTTCGGTGAAATTAGTCCCGAAATTGTGTGTAAAATCGTGGTTTTACCGGCACCATTTGCACCAATAAGCGCAATTACCTCGCCCTTGTTTACTTCAAAAGAAACTCCTTTAATGGCCTGAATTACACCATAATATACTTCTAAATCTTTAATTTCCAACATTGCCATTTTAGTTTCCTCCTACTCGCCAAGATATGCCGTAATAACCTGTGGATCATTTAATACTTCTGTTGTTTCACCCTGTGCTAAAACACGGCCAAAATTTAATACGGTTAATTCTTCACAGATTCCGGAAACTAATTTCATATCATGTTCAATTAATAAAATTGTCATATCAAAGGTATCTCTGACAAATTTTATCGTATTCATTAATTCAATGGTTTCATTTGGATTCATACCTGCCGCCGGTTCATCCAATAACAATAACTTTGGATTTGTAGCCAAGGCTCTGGCAATTTCCAGTTTTCTTTGTTTTCCATAAGGTAAATTGGATGCAAGAATATCTTTTTCTTTATCCAAATCAAATACTTTTAATAATTCAATTGCCTTTTCATCCATCTGTTTTTCCACTTTGCGGAAAGAAGGTAATCTTAAAATTCCAGCCAAAGTACTGTAATGATACCGGTTGTGTAAACCAACCTTTACATTGTCTAAAACAGACAGTTCTTTAAACAATCTGATATTCTGGAATGTTCTTGCAATACCGGCTTTGTTAATATCAATTGTGTTCTTTCCGGTAATGTTTTTTCCATCCAGTTTAATAATACCTTCTGTTGGTTTATATACACCTGTAAGAAGGTTAAACGCTGTTGTTTTTCCGGCACCGTTAGGTCCAATCAAACCATACAACTGTCCTTTTTCAATCTTTAAATTTAATGAATCAACCGCACGAAGACCACCAAAGGATATGCCTAAATTTGTAACTTCAAGTAATGCCATATTAGTTTGCCTCCTTTGATTCTTTTCTTTCTCCAAATACTTTCACAAGTAATTTCTTTAAAGAAAGTTTCTTTCTGAATTCCCTGCATTTCGGATTCCAGTTGAAAATCATTACAACAATCAATACGATTGCATAAATCAACATACGATAATCCGCAAGACCACGTAATAATTCAGGTAATACATAAAGTAATACTGCCGCAAACATAGAACCGCGCATATTACCGATTCCACCAAGTACCACATAAACCAAAATCATAATGGACATGTTGTAACCAAAGTTTTTCGGCGAAGCAACCAATGTACTTAAATTGTGTGCATATAAAACGCCAGCAACACCTGCTAAGGCTGCTGAAATGGTAAATGCCATCAATTTATATTTAGTTAAGTTAATACCCACAGATTCTGCCGCAATTGCGTTATCACGGATAGACATAATCGCTCTACCGCTTCTTGATTGAACAAGATTTAATACAATAAAGAATGTAAGTAAAAGTAAAATAATACCAATTGTAAAGCTGGAGTCCTTTGAAGTACCTGTAATACCCTGTGGACCGTTAATAATCATAACACCATCCGCTTCCATACCAAGGTCCAAGAAACTTTCCATAGAAAAATGGAAACCGTTGCTGTCTTTTCCGATATAGAGGGCATTAATGATGTTTTTAATAATTTCACCAAATGCAAGTGTAACAATTGCAAGGTAGTCACCCTTCAATCTAAGTACCGGAATACCTACCAAAAAGCCACAAAGAGCCGCTGCTAATGCACCGATTAGGATTGCAATTACAAAACGTCCCGGAGTCCAGGTAATCACATCTGCCGTACATTTTGTAAAGAACGCACTGGCAAACGCACCAACACACATAAAACCGGCATGACCAAGACTTAATTCACCTAAAATACCTACTGTTAAATTAAGTGATACGGCCATAATCGCATATGTACAAAGCGGCACCAATAAACCTTGCATTAAACTGCTCAAAACACCTAAACTACTTAAAAGGCTCATTACAATATATGCAACAATAACAATTGCATAAGTAATCAAATTGCTTTTTGTTGTTTTTTTCATATTTTGGAATTTTGTCGTTAATTTCTTCATCATACCACCTACACTTTCTCCTGAATCTTCTTGCCAAAGATTCCGGTAGGTTTCAATAATAAAACAATAATCAACATACCAAATACAATCGCATCCGATAACTGTGAAGAAATGTAATATTTACTCAAAATTTCAATGATACCAAGTAAAATTCCACCTACTAATGCTCCCGGAATAGATCCGATACCACCAAATACCGCTGCTACGAATGCTTTGATACCCGGCATTGAGCCTGTATATGGTGAAAGGGACGGATATGCCGAACAAAGCAATACACCCGCTATAGCCGCAAGACCTGAACCTATTGCAAATGTAAGCGCAATTGTCTTGTTTACGTTAATACCCATAAGCTGCGCTGCTCCCTTGTCTTCAGATACCGCAAGCATAGCCTGACCTGATTTTGTTTTATTGATAAACGCGGTAAGACAAATCATAATAATAATACAACTGATAATTGTCACAATCGTTTCACCTGTAATAATAAGTTCGCCGTTAAACAACTCTAAATTATCAATACTTACAACAGATGAAAATGATTTCGTATTAGAACCAAATACAAGCAATGCAAAGTTCTGTAAGAAATAACTTACACCGATAGCCGTAATCAAAACTGCCAACGGAGAACCTGCATTTCTAAGTGGTTTATACGCAATTTTTTCAATTGTCATACCAAGTACAGTACAAATCAAAATTGACAATAATACACCTGCCCAAATTGGCAAATGCATTGTACTGATAACTGTAAATGCCACATAGGCACCAACCATGATAACATCGCCGTGAGCAAAGTTAAGCATCTTGGCAATACCATAAACCATAGTGTAACCTAAGGCGATGATGGCATATACGCTTCCTAAACTGATTCCATTAATCAGATTCGCTAAAAAATTCATAATTACACCTCTTATTTTTTGATGAACTCTAGCAAATTATATCATTACAAGTCACTTTACGCAAGACAATAAAAATGGGAACTACCCAAAGGATAGCTCCCAATAAGAATCAAAACAAATTTATTCTTTTAATATATATTTGCCATCTACGATTTCAACAGCTTTTGGTCCTTTGTTTGGTTCACCATCTGCTGTCCAAGTCATATCTTCACCTGTCAAACCATCAATTGAGATAGTTGTCATAGCTGTTTTCATAGCTTCGCACATATCTGAAATTGACATATCAGGTTTGAGGTTAGCCGCTTCTGCAGCTTCTTTGATTGCATAAACTGCATCATAAGCATCTGCTGCAAACTGGTTAGGTGTTTCGCCATATTCATCAACGTATTTTCTTACAAAGCTCTGTGTTAAATCATCTTTTGCATCAGCTGCAAATGGTGTTAATAACATAACGCCTTCTGCTAATGTTGTATCCCAGTTTTCAACACCTGTTAAGATACCGTCAAGACCATCACAACCAAACCATAATGGAGCAAATCCCATTGTGTCAGCCTGTGAAAGAATAGCTGAAGCTTCCTGATAGTAGATTGGTAAGAATACTAATTCTGCACCATTTTCTTTAGCTGACTGTAACTGTACAGAGAAATCTGTTTTGTTATCACTTGTAAATGCAGAAGCTGTAACTTCTAAGCCATTTTCAGAAGCCTGCTGTGCAAATGAAGCATAAATACCTGATGAGTATTCGCTTGAGCTGTCATAAATAACTGCAATTTTTGTTGCAAGATTATTGTTATCAATAAAGTTTGCAGAAGCTTTACCCTGGTCAGGATCTGAGAAACATACACGGAATACATTTGCATTTGCTGTACAGTTTGTTGAAGAACCTGATGGTGTTAACTGGAACATATTATCGTTTGCTGATTCAGCAGATACAGCAACTGAACAACCGGATGTTGTAGAACCAACTAACATCTGCATACCCCAGTCTTTTAATACATTGTATGCATTAACGCTCTTTTCAGCATCACATTCATCATCTTCGAATTTGTATTCAATCTGATAACCGTTGATACCGCCGGCTTCGTTGATTTCATCAACAGCAATCTGAGCACCGTTCTTTACAGCTATACCATATGTAGCAGCATCGCCTGTTGTAGGTCCGATACCACCAATTTTAAATACATCGCCTGATGCTGTAGAACCGCTATTACCACAACCAACTAAAGTTGCACAAACCATAACTGCAACTAAAGCTACACTTAAAATTTTGTTAATTTTTTTCATAACTAACGTCCTCCTAGATATTTAACGATAAATTTACATTATCAATTTGTAATTTTAGATGAACTTCAAATTATTGTCAACCTATTTGTATAGTTTTTCTTGTTTTTGGAACACTTATTATTGGAGGTGCTAAAATATGCATAGAAGTAAAATTATTGACGGAATTACTTTGACGCTCACAATTATTGGCGCTATCAATTGGGGTTTAGTGGGTTTATTCGGTTTTAACCTTGTTGCATTTTTATTTGGTGAAATGTCATGGTTATCCAGAATTATCTATATCGTTATTGCCCTTTGTGGCCTGTATCTTATCACTTTTTTTACAAATTGTGGCGGGGATAATTCCGACGAGGCTTAAACAATCCAAAAAGGAAGCCGTACTTTAAATCAATTAAAGTACGGTTTTTCTTATAAATCTTCTGTATTTACCAATTTCCCGTCTCTCCAGATTCTTTCCAAATCATAGAAAAGGCGGTTTTCTTTATCAAAAATGTGAACAATAACATCCTGAAAATCCAATAATACCCAATTTCCGGCATCATAACCTTCTATCTGTTTTAATGTACCGCCATTTTTACCGAGCATTTCATCCACATTATCAGCCATTGCCTGAATCTGGCTTCTGTTACTTCCGCCGGCAATAATAAAATAATCTGCCAAAACAGAAACTTCGGAAATATCAATAACTTTGATATCCTCGCCCTTCTTATCATCCAATGCTTTTACGGCAATTTTTGCCAATTCTTTTGAAGTCATAAAGTACCTCTCTTTTCAATTAAATTTCTATAAAAATAATAAGTTTCCCGGGTTTTTGTATCAATTTTGGACTCTCCTTTTTCCAAATAAGATAACGAATTTTCCAAAATCATATAAATAGCCATATCCAGATCTTCATAAGCTGTTTTTCTTATTTCTTTAAGACGTGGCAATTTCTTCCGGTGTGGTTCTATAAAATCAGCAACATAAATGATTTTCTCCAAAAGTCCCATATCCGGTCTTCCGGTAGTATGGTATGTGATAGCATCTAAAATATCTGTATCATCTATTCCATATTTTTCTTTTGCAAAAAAAGCACCCACTTTTGCATGTAACAATACAGGATTTTTCTCTTCCACTTTGGTAATTTCAATACCATTCTTTTTGCATACAGAAAGACGTTTTTGATGGGATAAGCATTTTGCTGAGTCATGTAAAAGCCCTGCAATCAACGCCTTATTTTCATCATATCCATACTTGAATGCAAGATTTGCAGCTGTATAGGCCACTCCTAAAGTATGCTCAAAACGCTTGGGCTCCAACGCTTTCTTCATTTTATTTTGAAGTTTATAAATATCTGTTTCCTGCATTTTAACTTATCCTAACTCATTTCTACTTATACAAATCATATTTGTGAATAAAATCTAAAACCGAATCCGGAACAAAATATTTTACATCTCTGCCATCAGCAAGTCTGTTACGGATATCTGTCGCAGAAATTTCAATATTCGGAGTAGTTAAAAGGTTAATGCTGCCACCAAATTTTTCTTCCAGATATTTTGCATGTTCCTGCATTTTTTCCATCGGAACGCCATCTCTTACCGCAACCAAAATTGTACAAGATGGGAGTAAAATTTCCGGATGTTTCCATGTCTCAAGTGCAAAAAGCGTGTCTGAACCCACCAAAAAGAAATATTCCGTATTAGGATTCTGTTTTCTAAGTGTTTCCAGCGTTTCATAAGAATAAGAATTCCCATCTCTGTCAATTTCAATTGTAGAAAGTGCAAAATGCGGATTGTCCTCAATAGCAAGCCCTGTCATATGAACTCTTTTCTTTGCATCCAAAATTTCAGACTGGTCCTTCATATAAGAAACACCACTTGGTACAAATAAAACTTCATCCAACTTGTACGCTTCATAAGCTGCTTCTGCAATAATCAAATGTCCTAAATGGATTGGATTAAAGGTTCCACCCATAATCCCTACTCTCTTCTTGTTTTCACTCATCGTAAAGTCCCTCATTCGTTTCAATTTTACTATTATTTAGGTAAAACAATCTTTGGATTGTCTTTATTTTCCTTATATAAAACAATTTTCTTGCCAATTACGTGTACAACCTGTGAACGGGTACGTTCTGCGATTACTTCTGCAATAGCTCTCGGATCGTCCATACAGTTTTTTAATACATTTATTTTAATCAATTCTCTTGTGTTAAAGCATTCGCCGATTGCTTCCGTAATTTCCGGTGTGACACTGGACTTACCCACCTGAAAAACAGGTTCCAATGTACTTGCCAAGCTTTTTAAATATGCTCTCTGCTTACTTGTCATAATCATTTCTCCTAAAATTATTTATAATAATCAAATTTCAAACCATACATACGAACAGTCGAACCTTCCTCAATACCAAGTTCTTCCAATTTTTCCAAGATTCCGTTTTCCTTTAAGAATTTTTGGAAGAAAACAAAACCTTTTTCGGATTCTAAATTGGTATATCCCAGCATTTTTTCAATTCTCGGACCTTCCACCACATATTCATCCTCTTCGGAATCGTATTCTACCGTAAATGGTTCATCAGATGCGCCCATTTCATATTCAGGGAAGAATTCCTGTTCAAAAACAATTGGTTTTTGTTCCAATTTTTCCAGCATATTGTTTACATCATACAATAAAGTTCTGACACCTTCGCCTGAAATAGCTGAAATCGGATACACCTTGATTCCCTGAGGTTCAAATTCTTTTCTGATTTTTTCAACAGGATCTTCATCACCTTCAAAAATCATATCGATTTTATTGGCAGCGATTACTTGTGGTCTTTTTGAAATTTCTTCATTATAGTTAGCAAGTTCTTTGTTGATTGCATAAATATCTTCGATTGGATCTCTTCCTTCACTTCCTGCCGCATCCACAATATGAATCATAACTCTTGTTCGTTCAATATGGCGAAGAAATTCGTGGCCAAGTCCAATTCCCTCCGAAGCACCTTCAATAAGTCCCGGAATATCGGCAATAACAAAGCCTTTCGCACCATCCAAATCTACAACTCCAAGGTTTGGATTCAAAGTTGTAAAGTGATAATTCGCGATCTTTGGTCTGGCATTGGTTACTCTTGATAAGAAAGTGGATTTGCCAACATTCGGAAAACCAACAAGTCCGACATCTGCGATTACCTTTAATTCCAACATCAATTCCAATTCCTTGGCCGGTTGTCCCGGCTGAGCATACTTTGGTGCCTGCATAGTACTTGTTGCATAATGCTGGTTACCGTTACCGCCCTTACCGCCTGTCAAAATAACAAAACGTCTGTTTTCACCGGACATATCTGTAATAACTTTTTCACTGTTTGCTTCTTTAATAACAGTTCCTTCCGGTACTTTAATAATAATATCCTGGCCATCCTTACCGCGGCAGTTCTTCTTTCCGCCTTCCTGACCATTTTCAGCACAATATTTCCGGATATGACGAAAATCAGTCAGTGTATTTAAACCTTCATCTACTTCAAATATAACGTCGCCGCCGTGTCCGCCGTCACCACCGTCAGGACCGCCGTTCGGAACATATTTTTCTCTTCTGAAAGAAACATGGCCATCGCCACCTTTTCCGCTTTTTATATAGATTTTAGCTCTATCCGCAAACATCTGCTTACTCCTTTATAATATATTTATATAATTTGCGCAAATGCGCAAATTTTGCGCGCGAGCGGTGCCATTTATGGCTAATTACCACTCCGCGAGCTGCGCATCCTGCGGAGCATTTTTAAATATGTCGTACATACGACATATTTAAAAATAGGCTTCAAACAAAGCCGTTTGAAGCCTAAATAGATTCGTATTATTTTTCTACAGGATAAACGGAAGCCTGTTTTTTATCTCTTCCTTTTCTTTCGAATCTGAGTAC
>CAZMND010000053.1:0-14228 GCA_964567585.1 uncultured Lachnospiraceae bacterium | reverse complement strand
GCCCTTTATGTGGCAACAGTAGCAAGAACCTATCGTAAGGCCATTGATGATTATTTTGAATCAGAAGAAAAATACAGAGCCAATATGGATTGGTACAAGGCAGAAATTTCAAAATGTACTTATCGTCAGTTTACAACCGGATTTTTCTTTGGAAAACCGGATGAAACAACACAGATATATGACACAAATACGTATATTAACGAATATATTTATTTAGGAATTGTGGATATGGTGACAGAAGACGGACTTGCCCGTTTTGAACAGAGAAATAAATTTTCGGTGGGCGAGGAAATCGAATTTATGAAGCCGGATGGAACCAATGTTTTCACAAAAGTAGAGAAAATGTTCAATGAAAAAATGGAAGAAATCGAGTCCTGTCCACATCCGTCAGAAGTAACTTATGTGAAGTGCAACGAAGTGCCTTCCAAATACGATTTACTTCGTATTGCCAAAAGAGACTAAATATATTTTGACAAAATAAAACAAGCTATTGTACAATAGCGACAAATAACGAAAAGATTTTTTGGTAGATTTTATAGTCGAGGAGTACATTTATGAGCGAGAAGCTTAAAGTTGAGGAAATATTTGGCAGTAAAGTTTTTGGTCTGGGGACTATGAGACAGAGATTGCCGATTGAAGCTTATACAGAAGTGACTACCATTATGGAAAAAGGTGGAGAATTGTCTTTGGAAACAGCGGATATTGTTGCCAAGGCAATGAAGGCGTGGGCTGTTGAAAACGGTGCAACCCACTATACGCACTGGTTCCAGCCGCTTACAGGTATTACAGCAGAAAAACACGATGCCTTTGTAACACACCCTGACAAAGACGGTAAAATGATTATGGAATTCTCCGGTAAAGAACTGATTAAAGGTGAACCGGATGCGTCCTCTTTCCCATCAGGCGGTCTTCGTGCAACTTTCGAAGCAAGAGGTTATACAGCGTGGGATATCACATCGCCGGCATTTTTAAAGGAAGATGCAGTTGGTGTCATTCTTTGCATACCGACAGCATTCTGTTCTTATAAAGGCGAATCATTGGATACAAAGACGCCGCTTCTTCGTTCTATGGAAGCCATCAGTCAACAGGCTCTTCGTATTGTAAGATTATTTGGAAATGATAAAGCCACAAAGGTTACTCCGTCCGTAGGTGCGGAGCAGGAGTATTTCCTGATTGACAGAAATAAATATTTAATGAGAGAAGACCTTGTTTTTGCGGGAAGAACCCTCTTTGGTGCCCCTGCGCCTAAGGGTCAGGAAATGGACGACCATTATTTTGGTACCATCCGTGAACGTGTCGGCGCTTATATGAAGGACTTAAATGTGGAGCTTTGGAAACTGGGCGTTTCGGCAAAAACCCAGCACAACGAAGCGGCACCGGCGCAGCACGAACTTGCACCGATTTATGAAACTGCCAGCATCGCTGTTGATCACAACCAGCTTGTTATGGAAACAATGAAAAAAGTGGCTACGAGACATGGGCTTACCTGCCTTTTACACGAAAAACCGTTTGCGGGCGTAAATGGTTCCGGTAAGCATGATAACTGGTCACTCGTAACCGATAATGGTGTAAATCTTTTGGATCCGGGCGAAACACCAAATGAAAACATTCAATTTTTGCTTGTTTTGGCCTGTATTATGAAAGCTGTAGATACACATGCAGACCTGTTAAGACAGAGCGCGGCAAATGTAGGTAACGACCATCGTTTGGGTGCCAACGAAGCACCACCTGCAATTATTTCTATGTTCCTTGGTGAACAGCTTGAGGATGTGGTAAAACAGCTTGTGGAAACCGGAGCAGCCAATACCTGTATTGAAGGCGAAAGACTGGACACAGGTGTTTCTACATTGCCTGATTTTGTTAAGGATGCAACGGACAGAAACAGAACTTCACCGTTCGCGTTTACAGGAAATAAATTTGAATTCAGAAGCCTTGGTTCTTCAGATTCTGTTGCCAGCCCGAACACTACGCTTAACACAATTGTGGCAGAAGCTTTCTGCGAAGCGGCTGACCGCATTGAAGCATCAGATAATTTCGAAAAAGCAGTACATGACTTAATCAAAGAATATATGACTGCTCACAGAAGAATTATTTTTAACGGTGACGGTTATTCCGAAGCATGGGTAAGAGAAGCGGCCCGTCGTGGACTTCCAAACATCGACAATATGGTGGACACAGTGGAAGTGCTTACCACAGATAAATCCGTTAAATTATTTGAAAGATTCGGTATTTTCACTAAGGCCGAACTGGAATCAAGAGCAGAAATTTTGTACGAAACCTATTCAAAAACCATCAATATCGAAGCAAAAACAATGCTCGCCATGGCAAAGCAGCAGATTATTCCTGCGGTGCTTAAATTCCAGAAAACATTGGCCGAGACGGTTTATTATACCCGTGAAATCTCTATGGATGATTCCGTATCTACAGAGCTTCTTGCGAACGTAACAGCCTTACTTTCAGAAACAAAGAAGGCAGTGGATGGATTACAGATGGTAACAGATACAGCCAAAACCTTCCCGGATGGAAAGGATAAAGCGGCTTACTATCGTGACCGGGTTACAACTGCAATGAAAGCCTTAAGAACTCCGGTTGATAAACTGGAAATGATTGTGGATAAAGATATCTGGCCAATGCCTACATATGCAGAACTTATCTTTGAAGTATAAAAAGATGAATGAGAACATAAAAAGCGAAGCTGACTGCTAACGCAGAAGGCATTCGCTTTTTGTGTTCTCATTATATTTAGATAAAGATATATTTATATTTGGACAAAACTGTATATATTTTTAGGTTTTTACGGTTGGATTTATATATTTGTATAATTGAACCGTACTATTTCAGCGTGATTTGCAGTTGTTTTTCAACTATGTATCATTTAAACCGTAATTAGTAACTCATATTTACGGTTCAAATAAAAGAATTTCAGATTAAACTGTAATCCGTATACATTTCTTACGGTTGAATCAAATAGAAGCTAATATCAGCTGTAATTATTCGTGTTATACTACGGTCAGATTTCGGAAAACGAAATATCAACCGTATACCATTGAAAATGTCTATTGAAAAATCCAAACCAAAAGATTTGCGTCGGAGCATATGGATTGAGGATGTGTATTTATTTTTATACAATTTTTTTGCAAATTCATAAAAAAAGTGCTTGCCAAAGCAGGGGTGTTTATGTATAATACCATTTGTACGATAAATAAAGGGCTATCGCCAAACGGTAAGGCAACGGACTCTGACTCCGTCATCTCAAGGTTCGAATCCTTGTAGCCCTGCTTGAAAAACCTTATGAGTTCTTGCTCGTAAGGTTTTTTTGTTGTGTATTTTCAAGTTGGCATTTAACCGGGACAATGCTATACTGTTTCTGATAAGAAATGGAAATTAACAGCCTGAAAAAAGGATGGATTTAAGTTATGGCAGAAGTAAAGACAAGAAAACTGCATTATGATATATTGCGTGTGCTGGCGGCTTTCAGTGTTGTGATGCTACACAGTGGGGCACAATTCTGGTATGAATTGGATATAAGAAGCAGGGAGTGGGTTATTGCCAATTCCTACGACGCTGTTTTTCGTTTTGGTGTACCGGTTTTTGTGATGATAAGCGGAGCGATTTTCTTGGATAAAGAATATGTGCTTGATGTAAAAAGATTGTACAAGCATAATATTTTGCGGCTTATTGTGTTATATGTGATTTGGTCAGTGGCATATGGTTTGTATGATATACGCACTTGGGACTTGGGCGTGGCAGGTGTAAAAGCGGTTTTGAAGGAGATGCTGAGTGGACGTTACCATCTGTGGTTTATACCTATGATAGCGGGGATATATGTATTACTTCCGGTGCTGAAGAGTTGGATAGAAAATACAAAGCAAAAGACGATAGAATATTTTCTGGGACTTTTCTTTGTGTTACAGATTTGTAGTGAGACAATCAGGGCACTAACATTAACTGATGAATTACACTACATTTTGGACCTTGGTAAAGTGGAAATGGCTTGTGGTTATGTTGGATATTTTGTGCTTGGATATTACCTGGCGCATGTGGGAATTGGAGAAAAATTAAAGAAAGCTGTGTATGCGGTGGCCTTCCCGGCGCTTCTTTGTAATGTTGTACTGGGGACATTGTTGGTATGGAGAGTGAATGATAGAGTAGCACAGATTTATGACAGCTTTGGAATTTTTACTTTTATTATTTCTGTGGCATTGTTTATCTTTGTCTGTGAAAAGGGAAAAAATGCAAGCTTTGGTACAAAAAGTAGTAAAGTGTGGAAGGAATTGTCTGCGGACACGCTTGGTATTTATGTGATGCATGTGGGGCTTATGGAATTTACAAAGGGCCGCGGAATTCATAGTATGATGGTGTCGAATGTAATCGGTATTCCGCTTTATGCGGTGCTGTGTTTTGTGATTTGTGCCTTGGCGGCAGCAGTGCTTAGAAGAATACCGTTTGTTGGAAGGTTTTTGTGTTAGAGATGAAGATGAATTTAGGAGTTATGACAAAAGTCATAGCTCTTTTTAAGTTTCCATTAAAGTTCTCCATATATAATTACCAAAACAAGCCAATTGCGGGAAAAGAAAGGAGAGGTGCGTGGGATGAAATTTCGGCACGAGATAAAGCATGAAATATCCCTTACGGATTATTTTGTGCTCAGTCAGAGATTGTCGGCAGTGGCGCAGCGGGACATTCACGGCGAAAATGGAAGTTATCAGATTAGAAGTCTTTATTTTGATGATGCGTTAGATACGGCACTAATGGAAAAAATAAACGGAATCAATATACGTGAAAAATTCCGGCTTCGATATTATGATGACGATGCTTCTTATATCCGACTGGAAAAGAAAAGTAAAATAAACGGTCTTTGCAACAAAGTGGCAGCGATTATGACCGTACAAGAAACACAAAAGCTTCTAAGTGGCGATTTGGAATGGATGATGGAAAGCGATGTTGGCCTCATAAGAGAGTTGTATCTGAAAATGACAAGTAAAGGGATTTGCCCTAAAACCATTGTAGATTATCACCGGGATGCGTATATATTTCCGGCAGGTAATGTGCGGGTGACATTGGATTACAATATCAGGACAGGCATAAATTGTGTGGATTTTTTAAATCCTGATTGTGTTACGGTTCCGGTGCTTGATAACCCCATTATTTTAGAAGTGAAATGGGATGAATTTTTACCGGGTATCATCAGAGATGCGGTGCGGCTGGAAGGTAGAAAAAATGCGGCTTATTCGAAATATGCCGCTTCAAGAATATATGGTTAAGAAAGGAAAGAGAAAAAATGAATTTTAGTGATGTTTTTAAATCAAGTTTTTTGGAGAATGTTTCATCGGTGAGTATTTTGGATATGGGAATTGCCCTTATTTTGGCTTTTTGTCTTGGACTTTTTATATTTATGGTATATAAAAAGACTTTTTCAGGCGTAATGTATTCGTCCACTTTTGGAGTGACGTTGATTGCGCTTACAATGATTACGACGGTTGTAATTTTGGCGGTTACAAGCAACGTAGTGTTGTCGCTTGGTATGGTAGGTGCGCTCTCTATCGTGCGTTTCAGAACGGCGATTAAGGAGCCGCTTGACATTGCGTTTTTGTTCTGGGCGATTGCGGTAGGTATTGTTTTGGCAGCAGGAATGATTCCGCTTGCGGTTATAGGCAGTGTTGTTATCGGCATTATCCTTCTCGTTTTTGTAAACAAAAATTCATACACAAATCCATACATCGTGGTATTACAGTGTGACAGTAAAGAAAGTGAGCAGACTGCGAAGGAGTTTTTGGAGACACAAGTAAAAAGAGTGGTTGTTAAGAGTAAAACTGTGCAACGCGGAAATATCGAACTGAATATGGAGGTCCGCTTAAAAGATGATAATACGGATTTTGTAAATGTGTTATCTGAAATTGCAGGTGTAAAAAGTGCAGTCCTTGTAAGCTACAATGGCGATTATATGGGCTAATGGGAGAATATTATGTCAAAACATAAATATGTGGATAAAATTTGTATTGTTGCCACGATTTTATCTTTGGTCATAGCAGCTATATTTCTTTGTAAAGGTGTTCTGGGACTGGAGGAATATGTAAGAGAAATAGGCTATGAAAGCAGGCTTTTTGACACATCCAAGGTGCATACAATTGATATTGCAATGGAGGACTGGGATGGCTTTATAGAAACTTGTCAAAGTGAAGAATATGAAGTCTGCGTACTGACAATTGATGGCGAAGTATACAAAAATGTAGGTATCAGGGGAAAGGGAAATACGTCCTTGAGCAATGTTTCTTCCATGGGGAGCGAAAGGTACAGCTTCAAGGTGGAATTTGACCAGTATGACGATACAAAAAGCTATTACGGACTGGATAAATTGAGCCTTAATAATATTATTCAGGACAATACATTTATGAAGGATTACCTGACTTATCAGATGATGAATGAGTTTGGTGTGGATGCACCGCTTTGCAGTTTCGTGTATATAACAGTTAACGGAGAAGACTGGGGATTGTATCTGGCGGTGGAAGGTGTGGAAGATTCTTTCCTGCAGAGAAATTACGGAAATAATTACGGGGAATTGTACAAACCCGATAGTATGAATTTTGGTGGTGGCAGAGGAAACGGTAAAGGCTTTGATTTTGAAGCGATAGAGGATACGTTTAGTGAGAAAGCGGATAAAAGCGAGGAAGTATCTGCGTCAGAGAAAAAGAATAGTGGTAATAAGTCGATGGGAACCAGTGATGTAAAACTACAGTATATCGATGATGACCCGAGCAGTTATTCTAATATCTTTGGTAGTGCAAAAACGGATATTTCTTCTGCGGATGAAACGCGTCTCATTAATTCGCTTGAAATTTTAAGTAGCGGTGAAAATATAGAACAGGTAGTAAATGTAGATGAAGTGATGCGATATTTCGTCGTGCACATTTTTGTGTGTAACGGAGACAGTTATACAGGAAGTATGATTCACAATTATTATCTGTATGAAGAAGCTGGTCAATTTTCTATGATTCCCTGGGATTACAATTTAGCTTATGGAACCTTCCAGGGTGGAAATGCGACGGAGGAAGTGAATTCACCGATTGACACACCGGTTTCAGGTGGTTCTACGGATGACAGACCTATGATGGACTGGATTTTTAGTAGTGAAAAATATACACAGCTGTATCATCAGTATTTTGAAGAGTTTTTACAAAGTGTCGACTTTTTAGCGATTATAGAAAATGCTGAGAATTTAATTTCGGAATATGTCGAAAAAGATCCTACAAAGTTCTGCACTTATGAAGAATTTGTAAAAGGTGTGGATGTTTTGAAAGAGTTTTGTTCTTTACGTAAAGAAAGTGTAGAAGGTCAGCTCGCGGGAGAAATTCCGGCGACGACCGAAGGACAGAGGGAGGAGGAAACAATGTTAGTAGATGCATCACATATTAATATTTCGGATATGGGAACAATGGGTAATACTATGGGCGCAGGCGGACGCGGTCAGGGTAATCGCGAGAAACCACAGGATGTGACGCCAAATATGCCGGAAGAAAATGTATCGGAAGAAAACACAACAGAAGAAACAGAAGTTAATGAAATGCCGGCGATGCCGGAAGAATTTTCAGGAAATATGGAAGGTTTTGGCAGAGAATTTCCATCAGGAGATTTTTCTAAGATGCAAAGACCGGGGAATAGCGCTGACGGTTCGTCGACAGAAGAAATGCAAGAATTCGAAATGCAACAATTTTCGGGTTCTACGATGCAGGAAATGGGAATGAACAGCGGAATGGATGATAGAATGGGAAATCTTGTTTTGTTTGGTGTTTCCGTGGTTATTTTAATTATTGGTTTGATAATTGCATTTAAGTTTAAGGGGAAAAATAGTTAAGTGGTTTTAAGGTTGTGGTATATCTGTGTCACAACCTTTTTATCCGTTATGAGAAAGAAAAAAGCTTATCGGAATACTTTAAGCATTATTTTAGATGAACTGGATATTCAGCTGAAAGAAGTAAAAGTGGAACAGGTGATTTTGAATAAGACAGGTCAGCGTGCTATACGCCTTGATGCTTGGGCAGTGAGTCTGGACGAACGTCAATTAGAAGGCCTTGAATTGGAGGATGGAGCGACAAAAATTTTCCTAAATATGACCAGTAAAAACGGTTCCCAAGAACTTGTAAGTTTGTTACAATATATGAAAGAAACCAGACTGGACAATCCGGAGATTCTCGTTAAGGATAAAAGGATTGTTGAACTGGATGAGATTGTAACAGAGGTAAAAGAGTCGGAAGAATGGGAGGGGATTAGAATGAACATTCTGGACATTGCTGAATGTGAACGGGAATTGCTTGAACAAATGAAAGAAGGGTTGAATAGGTCATTATAAAATAAGCACTCCGAATTTAATGGGAGTGCTTGTTTCTAAGTAAATCCACTGTTTGTGAAACGACTTCAATTTCCAAGTCGTCAAGACCTGATACATCAATGGTTCTGGTACTTGGCATACCAATCAGGTAGTCGCAGGTTACGTGATACATAGAAGCTAATTTTACCAAAGTCTGATAAGTTGGAAAACGGGCACCGGACTCATAAGAGGAAATGGCACTGACTGCCAGACCGGTTCTTTGGGCAACTTGCTTTTGCGTTAATTTATTTTGTTTTCTCAATGATTTTAGTCTTCGACCCATATTAACCAAATGTATCACCTACTTTCACAAAAAGTGTACTAAATAATATTTCACAATTGGTGGAGTTGTATTCGCGGATGGAGAAAATGGGTAATTTATTTATTGCAGTTATTGTTATATGCGTTGTAATTGGATTTTTAGCGATTTTGAGTTTCCTTTATTTACGCAAAAAGAGAAACTTTTCCAAGGATTATGATCTGATGGAAGGGAGAGAATTTGAATATTTTTGTGCCGATTTGTTGGAAAAAAGGGGCTTTCTTGAAGTGGAAGTGACTAAGGGAAGTGGTGATAACGGTGTGGATATTCTGGCGGAAAAGGATGGGGTAACCTATGCAATCCAATGCAAGAGATATGATGAACCGGTAGGAGTGAAGGCGGTACAGGAAGCTTACGCCGGCAGAGATTATTACGATAGAATGGTGGGTGTAGTTATGTCCAACCAATATTTCACAAAAAATGCAGTGGACATGGCACGAAAATTAAAAATTATGCTTTGGGACAGAGGATATCTGGAAGAAATGATAGAGGAAGAATGATGGCTGGCCATCATTCTTCTATTAATTTTTGCTCCAAACGTGTGAAGCTACAAGGTCCTGATTCGAGTAAAAGCGTGTGAAATCTAAGGTCGGAATATTCATTACCCCACAATCCTTTTGCAACATTTTTCAGATTTTTGATTTCCAAATAGCCCAGATAATATTTTAAATAAGTGGTAGGCTCTTCCAAAAGGTATTGATAAACCGCTTTGATGGAGGCTTCGTCCACAATACCAAATTTGTATAGGATGGCTGCAATTTGTTCGTAGGTAGCGCCATCGTAGTGGATGGCGATATCCAAGAGGCAGTACAGGCTTATCTGCATCTGCCACTCATATTTTAATGTATCGCAGATGATGGCAGCATCGGAAATGTTGGCGTTTGTGCATAATTTTGAAGCATAGTCGTAAGAGAGTGCTTCCACATACAAAGCATAGCCTTCTGTGTATCCACCGTAATAAAGAGTGTTTCTTAATAAATTCATATAATCTGTGACAGTTGTGTCATTATTTCTGCTGTGAAGGTTTACTGAATGAAAATATACTGTCTGGTATAAATGACCGGGGAAACCCTCGTGAGCCAGTGTGGTATATAAATTAAGTCCCGTAAGGGAATTTTTCCGGTTTAAGTAAATGACGTTTTCTTCGTAGGCATCAATGGGTACCGTTAAATAAAAGGCCGGAGAGCAATAGTCTTCAAGGCTTTCGGAAACTGTTTTTATGTCGACACATGTGGAAGTTGACAGGGCAGGGAAATCCTCCAACATTGCAGACTGAAGATGGGTGAGAATTTCCTCCGCATCGCTTATTGGAAATTGTGTATCGAATTCATCAAAGCAATCGGTTTCCAAAAGTGACTGATTGGTGGAAAGCAGGTTGATGAGATTGATATAATTTTCTTCGAAATCTGCATAAAGCATTTCTTTGATATCTGCAATCTGCCTGTGACTGCCGGTGCTACGTCTTAGTAGGGCAAGGTAATACTCTTTTCCACGTTCAAAAGAATATAGTCCCAGATGGTTTGCATTACAGTATTCTGACAGGTCTGTCAATTTTTCGGCAAGGGACAAGTATGCGGGAAAAACATGATTCTGAAGAAGCAGTCGGTTTTTCTCCTGATATTTTGTAATTTCTTCGGACGACAGCGTTTCATGGGATGATGCCAGTTTTTGAATGCGTTCGTCAAAGGAGACCATCAAAAGGTGAGAGTCGGTATCATTGGCAAATTCTTCGCAGGCTGTTACCACTTTATCGAGGGCGATGGAATTCATAAACAGGCCTTCGGCGGCTTTTTCTGTTTCGTACAGTGCAATCCCGTCAAAATACGCAGGAATTGCCGACAAAAGCTCGAAATAGTTTTCAATATCCTGTTTGTCGTAAAAAGTGTACTCGGCTAAAAGAATCGGAAGGGTCGTATGGATACCTGAATTTGGCGTGAGAGGCTCGGCGTAATACGGATATTTTTCCAATTCCAGATTTTCTTCCAGATAATCGTGCAAAACATAGTATACAAACGCATCCTCCCGAGGAAGGGCGGAGACATCGATACTCTCAAGGGTAAGAAGTTTTTCTTCGAAATCTTTATACGTAGACAGGGCATCCTCTTTTTCATAAACCGGAAGCGGCATTACATCGTAAATTCCATAGTCGGAAGGTTCTTTGACTGTGTAATGCAGGTCTAAAGCATTTTTGCTGAGTGCATCTGCGGTGAATTCTTTTACATAGTGGTTGAAGGCCAACTGGTCTCTTTTTATATAACAGGTAATCAGCATAAAAATCGCCACAAAAAGAATAATAGAGAATGACAGAATAATTCGTTTTTTATTTGGCATAAATGGTTTACCTAGTGTGTTTTTTATAATTTATGTAAAGAAAAGTGAAAAAAGTATGAAAATATAAACATTTTAAACATAGACGATAGCAAATATTTGTGATAAAGTGTTTTATGGGTATTATTGGAAATCAAAAACAGGAGGAAGAACCATGAACAATCTTGAGCTTCAGAAGATTGCCAACGAAGTTCGTAAAGGTATTATTGCTTCTACACACAGCGCAAAAGCGGGACATCCGGGCGGATCCCTTTCTGCAGCTGATATATTTACATTTTTATATTTTGAAGAATTAAATGTTGATCCGAAAAATCCGTCTTGGGCAGACAGAGACCGTTTTGTATTGTCAAAAGGTCACACGGCTCCGGGACTTTATGCAGCTTTGGCACACAGAGGATTTTTCCCGGTTGAAGACTTACTTACACTCCGTAAAGTGGGTTCCTATTTGCAGGGTCACCCGAGTATGAAGAGTGTACCGGGTGTTGATATGTCTACAGGTTCTTTGGGACAGGGTATTTCAACAGCAGTAGGTATGGCTCTTGCAGGAAAATTGGACAACAAGGATTATAGAGTTTATACAGTTCTTGGTGACGGTGAAATCCAGGAAGGTCAGGTTTGGGAAGCTGCTATGATGGCAGGGCACAAGAAGCTTGACAACCTTGTTGCAGTAGTAGATAACAATGGTTTACAGATTGACGGCGATATCTCTGATGTTTGTTCTCCTTATCCGATAGATGAAAAGTTTGCCGCTTTCGGCTGGCATACAATCAATATTGATGCACACGATTTTGATGCAATCCGCGCAGCTTTTAACGAAGCAAAAGAAACAAAGGGACAGCCTACTGTAATTATTGCAAAGAGTATTAAAGGTAAAGGCGTTTCCTTTATGGAAAACCAGGCGTCATGGCACGGCGTTGCACCAAACGATGAACAGTGCGAAAAAGCATTGGCAGAACTCAGGGAAGCAGGTGAAAAGTTATGTCAGATGTAATTAAGAAAGCTACAAGAGAAGGATACGGACAGGCTCTCGTTGAACTAGGTGCCCAGTATCCCAATATGGTTGTATTAGATGCGGACCTTGCAGGTGCTACAAAAACAGGTATGTTCCAGAAAGCATATCCGGAACGTTTTATTGATTGTGGTATCGCGGAAGCAAATATGATGTGTATTGCAGCAGGACTTGCAACTTGCGGAAAAATTCCTTTTGCATCGTCTTTTGCGATGTTTGCAGCGGGAAGAGCATTTGAACAGGTACGTAACTCAATAGGTTATCCAAAATTAAATGTGAAAATAGGTGCTTCTCATGCAGGTGTTACTGTAGGAGAAGATGGTGCTTCTCACCAGTGTAATGAAGATATTGCGCTTATGCGTTCTATTCCGGGAATGATGGTCGTAAACCCATCCGATGCAGTGGAAGCTGCAGCAGCTACAAAAGCTGTTATGGAATATGAAGGACCGGTTTATTTAAGATTTGGACGTGCGCCGGTTCCTGTAATCAATGCTCATGCAGATTACAAGTTTGAACTTGGTAAAGGCGTTGTTTTAAAAGAAGGTACTGACGTAACAATTGTTGCAACAGGTATTTTGGTTTCAGCGGCTTTAGAAGCGGCAGAAAAACTTGCGGAAGATGGTATCAGTGCTGAAGTAATCAACATTCATACAATCAAACCTCTTGATGAAGAAGTGGTTATCGCTTCTGCAAAGAAAACAGGTAAGGTTGTAACGGCTGAAGAACATTCTGTTATCGGTGGTCTTGGCAGTGCGGTTTGTGAATGTCTTGCTGAAAAATGTCCGGTTCCTGTGAAGAGAATCGGTGTGTATGATGAATTCGGTGAATCCGGTTCGGCAGCAGCATTGATTGAAAAATACGGTTTTGACGGAAAAGGCGTATACGCTAGCGTGAAAGAATTTTTGAACAAATAGTAACAACGAAAAATTTTTAGAGATATCTTTAAAACAGTTTTAAGAGGAAGTAAACAATGAATATTTTATCCCCATCAATTTTGTCAGCAGATTTTACGATTTTAGGCGAAGAGCTTAAGGTAATTGATGAGGCCGGTTCAGAATATATTCACATTGATGTTATGGATGGTATATTTGTACCATCCATTTCCTATGGAATGCCGGTAATCAAATCTATTCGTAAGGCAACTAAAAAGGTTTTTGATGTTCATTTGATGATAACAGAGCCGGAAAGATATATAAATGAGTTTGCAGAAAGCGGTGCGGACATTATCACATTTCACGTGGAGGCTACCGAAAATCCTGAAAAAGTTATTGATATGATTCATGAAAAAGGCTTGAAGGCTGGCATATCCGTGAAACCGAAAACACCACTTGAAAGTATAGAGCCATATCTTGAAAAAATAGATATGCTTTTAGTTATGTCGGTAGAACCGGGTTTTGGCGGACAGGCGTATATTGAAGGAAGCACTGAGAAAATCAGAGCGGCAAGAGAGATGGTAAAAGCACATGGTCTTGATACGGACATTCAGGTGGACGGAGGAATTAACCTTCAGAATTTGCCGGAGGTTTTAGAAGCCGGTGCGAATATTATCGTGGCAGGCTCCAGCGTATTTAAGGGCGATGTGGCAGGTAATGTAAAGGCATTCCTTGAAATTATGAAATAGATTTGGATACCGATTTTGCGGTGAACGATAAAAGAAAGGGCAGGTAAGGGTTATGAATAAAGGCAATTATTATATTACGACAGCGATTGCATATACATCAGGTAAACCTCATATCGGAAATACTTACGAAGCAATTCTCGCAGACAGTATTGCTCGTTTTAAACGCTATGAAGGCTATAACGTTTTTTTTCAGACAGGTACGGATGAACATGGACAGAAAATTGAAATTAAAGCAAAAGAAAATGAAATCTCGCCGAAGGAATTTGTAGACGGTGTAGCGGATGAAATCAAAGGCTTATGGGATTTAGTAGGCACAAGCTATGATAAATTTATTCGTACAACAGATGCGGACCATGAAAAACAGGTGCAGAAAATTTTCAAAAAATTATACGACAAGGGTGATATTTACAAGGGAAGCTACGAAGGTATGTACTGTACTCCTTGTGAATCTTTTTGGACAGAATCACAGCTTGAAAATGGAAAATGTCCGGTCTGTGTCTGAGATTGTCAGCCTGCAAAGGAAGAAGCTTACTTATTTAAAATGAGCAAATATGCGGATAAACTGATTGAACATATCAATACACAT
>CAZMND010000052.1:0-14373 GCA_964567585.1 uncultured Lachnospiraceae bacterium | reverse complement strand
GAGAGATAACATGGTAATTTATAAAGAGCAGCTGGTACTTCGTGATTTGCACTATGCAATCATCGACGAAGTTGACTCTGTTTTGATTGATGAAGCCAGAACACCGCTTATTATTTCGGGTCAGAGCGGCAAATCGACAAAACTGTATGAAGCCTGCGATATTCTTGCACGTCAGATGAAACGTGGTAAGGATATGGAAGATTTATCCAAAATGGATATTATTATGGGTGTGGAAAGAGAAGAGACTGGCGACTTTATTGTAAATGAAAAAGATAAAGTGGTTAACTTAACAGCAGAAGGTGTTGCTAAAGTAGAAAGATTTTTCCAGATTGAAAACCTTGCTGATCCTGAAAACGTAGAAATCCAGCACAACATTATTTTAGCACTTCGTGCCCACAACTTAATGTTTAGAGACCAGGATTATGTTGTTTCAGATGAAAAGGTTATGATTGTAGACCAGTTTACCGGTCGTATTATGCCGGGTAGACGTTATTCAGACGGTTTACATCAGGCCATTGAAGCGAAAGAACATGTAAAAGTTAAGAGAGAAAGTAAGACTCTTGCAACAATTACTTTCCAGAACTTCTTTAATAAATTTGACAAAAAAGCAGGTATGACAGGTACTGCTTTAACAGAAGAAAAAGAATTCAGAGATATTTATGGAATGGATGTTATTGAAATTCCGACAAATAGACCGGTTGCGCGTATTGATCTTCAGGATGCGGTTTATAAAACAAGACGTGAAAAACTCAATGCAATTGTGGATGCGGTAGAAGCAGCTAATAAAAAAGGTCAGCCTGTACTTGTTGGTACTATCACAATTGAAGCATCGGAGGAGCTTAGCAGAATGCTTACAAAACGTGGTATCCGCCATAAAGTTTTGAATGCCAAATTCCATGAAATGGAAGCTGAGATTGTAGCAGATGCCGGTATTCATGGTGCAGTAACTATCGCAACAAATATGGCAGGCCGTGGTACGGATATTAAGCTTGATGAAGAAGCAAGAGCAGCCGGCGGTCTTAAGATTATCGGTACGGAAAGACACGAATCCAGACGTATTGACAACCAGTTACGTGGTCGTTCCGGTCGTCAGGGTGATGTGGGTGAATCCAGATTCTATATATCATTGGAAGATGATTTGATGAGACTCTTTGGCTCTGACAGAATGATTACCGTATTTAATGCGATGGGTATTCCGGAAGGACAGGAGCTTGAACACAAGATGCTTTCCAATACCATTGAAAAAGCACAGAAGAAGATTGAAAGCAACCATTTTGGTGTCAGAAAGAATCTTTTGGAATATGACCAGGTAATGAACGAACAGCGTGAAGTTATCTACGAAGAAAGAAGACGTGTTTTGAACGGTGAAAGTATGAGAGATGCTGTGTTCAAAATGATTACAGATATTGTGGAATCCAAAGTGGACATCAGTATCAATGATGAAAGTGATGCAAGCGAATGGAATTATTCAGAACTTAACAGCTTGTTACTTCCGATTATCCCACTTGAACCGGTTTCTGAAAAACGTGTAAAGACCAAAAAGAAAAATGCGTTAAAGCAGCAGCTTAAGGAAGAAGCAGTGAAACTTTACGAAAGTAAAGAAGCCGAATTCCAGCCGGCTGAAGCTATCAGAGAAATTGAACGTGTTATTTTATTAAAAGTAATTGACCGTAAATGGATGGATCATATTGATGATATGGACCAGCTTCGCCAGGGTATCGGGCTTCAGGCATATGGACAAAGAGACCCGCTTGTAGAGTACAAGATGAGCGGTTACGATATGTTTGAAGAAATGGAAGAAAATATTTGCGAAGATACCGTAAAACTTTTATTCCACGTGAAGGTTGAGCAGAGGGTGGAAAGAGAACAGGTTGCGAAAGTAACCGGAACCAACAAAGATGATTCTGCTGCAAAAGTACCTGTAAAACGTGAAGCAGTGAAAGTTTATCCGAATGACCCATGTCCATGCGGAAGCGGCAAAAAATTCAAACAGTGCTGTGGCAGAAAATAAAAATATGAAGTTAAAAATGGGCGTCTAAATATTAAGGCGCCCATAAAAATGTAAAAAATAAGTATGGAAAGTGTGGTGACGCATAGTGGTAGAATTAGACCAGATGAAAGTAGAATTACAAGCCTACAAAACTCCATTAGCGGAAGTGAGGGATTCACTTTAACTTAGATGGCAGGTTAAAGAGAATTGAAGAGTTGGAAATGGAAATGGAAGCACCGGGTTTTTGGGATGTTCCGGAAGTTTCCAATAAAAAAATGAAAGAATTAAAGCAGATAAAAGAGGTTGTGGATACCTGCAATTCTTTAAGTACCCAGTATGAAGATATTGAAACTCTGATTGAAATGGCGTACGAGGAAGAAGATGCCGATATGGTGGCAGAAATAAGACAGGAGCTTGACAGCTTCGTTGAAACACTGGAAACAATTCGTATCTCCCAGCTTTTATCCGGTGAATATGATAAAGATAATGCGATTCTTAAATTGAATGCCGGCGCAGGCGGTACGGAAAGCTGTGACTGGGCACAGATGCTTTATCGTATGTACACAAGATGGGCAGAACGCAAAGGCTATTCCATTGAAGTATTAGATTATTTGGACGGGGATGAAGCCGGAATTAAATCCGTAACCTTCCAGATAAACGGTGAAAACGCCTACGGATATTTAAAGTCAGAAAAAGGTGTTCACAGACTGGTTCGAATTTCACCATTCAATGCCCAGGGAAAACGCCAGACTTCCTTTGTATCTATGGATGTTATGCCGGATATTGAAGAGGATTTGGATGTAGAAATCGAGGATAAGGATTTGCGCATCGATACCTACAGAAGTAGTGGTGCCGGCGGACAGCATATCAATAAAACATCTTCTGCTATCCGAATTACGCATTTACCAACAGGTATTGTTGTACAGTGCCAGAATGAACGTAGCCAGCATATGAATAAGGACAAAGCTATGCAGATGTTAAAGGCAAAACTGTATATGTTAAAACAGGAAGCAAATGCGGAAAAACTTTCTGACATTCGAGGTGCGGTTACAGAAATCGGATGGGGAAATCAGATACGTTCTTATGTAATGCAGCCCTATACAATGGTAAAGGACCACAGAACCGGTCAGGAATCGGGTAACGTGGATGCTACCCTTGACGGTGCTATTGATCCTTTTATCAATGCATATTTAAAATGGCTCCACACGGGAGAAAAAGTGTCCGAAGACTAATTTTTGTTCCGGACCAAATCCAAATAAAATTGTGCTAAGGTGGCTTGCATATATGGAACAATCCACAAATAGCCAATACAGCAGGTAAGCATTCCAAGTAAGAAAAGAGGAATAAAGCTTACTAATAAATAAATGAAACGGCCCTTATTACCTTTCATCAGTTCTCTGCTGAAGGTAAGGGCTTTTTTTGCATCATAATCCGGAAAATCCAGCATAATGAAAAAAGTCTGATTGTACAAAAGCATTACAATAAACTGTCCCAGTAAGCCGAGACCAAACAAAAGAAAATAAATTCCAATGTAATTTGCCAGCTGTTCGGCAGGAACCATTTCATTAAATATGTAACTGGGAATACATGCTACATATGAAATAAGCGCGCGGAATAGCTGTGCTTTTAAAACTTCTTTTGTGCGGGAGGAAAATCCGTAATATAAATCACCGGTTTTGACAGGTGCGTTACAGGAAATTTTCAGGAAAAGAAAACTAAATCCGTAAGCAAAAATTCCGGTAAATACGGTGATTCCCAATGCACTTAAATAGTAAAGGACAGTTCCTACAATTCCAGGTATTAAAAGAAAAAGTGATGATGCTTCTGTTATAATATAGGTTATCAAAATATATAGGAGAGAGGCAGTGACCACAACTCCATAGTTACCCATAAGGGATTCTTTTGCAAGAGCCTTCAATTCGGCGGATGTTTTGTGCTGATTCATAATTAACTCCAATACTGTTATACTGCGTAGTCGGTATTCATACCGGCATATTTCAAACCATCGGTTTGTTTTAAATCCTTTTGGTAAGGATTGTCTTCATTATAATATTTTATTTGTGTGCTCGTGGTACCGCCTGCGATATAGGAACGGCCACATTCCGGACATACAGCAGATTTTAATGTAACGGAACAGGATACAACTTTGCCGTTATTTTGCGCCGCGTCTTTATAGGCGTTGGTAACATGTTCCTGTTCGTGACTCATTACTTTTGCGACAGATGATTCCGGAGAAATATGTGCAGGCGCTTTAAAAGAAACCATCTCATCAGAACCATCCTGATATTTGCGGTTTTTACAAGTCTGACATTCATAGTTAGGGTCTGTTTTTGCTGTATCGCCCGATTTTGCCATATTGGAGTAAGAATTGTTGACTGAATATGGATAACTGCCGCTCATACCGGGAGCATTTATTCCATACTGAGATATTCCAATACTCATAAAGCCACCTGCCTTTCTAAATATTAAAAATAATTACATTTCACCATATATATCTTTGTACATATCTTCGTAGATTTCGCCAAAGTCCTCACCATAAATTTCTTCATAAAGCTCATCAAAACTTTGACCATAAGTTTCTTCATAAGCTTCATTCAAATAGTCATGCAACTCGTCCGGTTCATACTGCGACAGGGTCGCAAAAGTAAAGATAACTGTACCTGCCATAAGAACAACGGTTGTAACTAGAGAAACTGCCGATAGAATCAAACCTTGTTTGGCTTTTTTTTCTAATGTTTCTTCTTTGCCTTTTGAAAGAAGAGCGAAGAGTATGCCAAGTCCACCAAATACAGGCGCTAAAAAATTGAGGCATGTAAAGGCACTAATTAAGGAAATAATGCCCATAATAAATGAGCCACCAACGAGTGCCTGATTCTTTTTAGGTGTGTTTTGCATGTTTGAAAAATCCATAATAACTCTCCTTGTATTAATAGTGTAGCATTTTTTTATGAATAATACAAATCATTCTTGAAAAGTAGGGGTAAAATCTAATATAATGGATATGCGGTTTTGTCCGCAAAATAAGAGGAACGAATGGAGTTTTATATGGATATTATCTTAAAGCTGAAAGAAGAATTACAGGTGGAAAAATGGCAGGTGGAGGCTGCGGTGAAACTGATTGATGAAGGGAACACAATTCCTTTTATTTCCCGTTACCGTAAAGAAGCTACCGGTGCATTGAATGATGAGGTACTTCGAAACCTGTATGAAAGATTGACTTACCTTCGCAATTTGGAAGATAAGAAAAACCAGGTTTTAAGTAGCATAGAGGAACAGGGTAAACTGACTGATGAACTTAGGGAACGTATTTTGGCAGCCGAAACCCTTGTGGTAGTGGAAGATTTGTACAGACCTTACAGACCGAAGAAAAAGACAAGAGCCAGTGTGGCGAAGGAAAAAGGGTTAGAACCGCTTGCACAGTTTATTCTGGCTCAGGATGCTACAAGTGAAGTGATGCTTGAAGCTACAAATTATGTGAATGAAGAAAAAGAAGTAAAATCTGCAAAAGAAGCACTCCAGGGTGCGATGGATATTATTGCGGAAACTGTTTCAGACAACGCAGACTATCGTATTTTTATCCGTGATTTAACCTTTGAAGAAGGGGTATTGGTAAGTAACGCGAAGGATGAAAAAGCTGAAAGTGTTTACGAAATGTATTATGCTTATCAGGAGCCGGTGAAAAAAGTGGCTTTACATAGAGTGCTTGCATTAAATCGTGGTGAAACAGAAAAGATACTCACCGTTAAAATTGAAGCTCCTGTGGAAAGAGTGTTAGGATACTTGGAAAAACAGGTTATTACTGTGGAAAACGAATACACAACACCGATTTTGAAAGAAGTCGTAGCAGATGCATACAGCCGTTTGATTGCACCTGCAATTGAACGTGAAATCCGTAACGATTTAACGGAACGTGCCGAAGATGGTGCGATTACCGTATTTGGTAAAAACTTAGAGCAGCTTTTATTACAGCCACCAATTGCAGGAAAAGTGGTTCTCGGATGGGATCCTGCGTTCCGTACAGGCTGTAAATTGGCAGTTGTAGATGAAACGGGTAAAGTGTTGGATACAAAGGTTATTTATCCGACGGCTCCACAGAATAAAGTGGAAGAAGCCAAAGCAGAATTAAAGAAATTAATCAAAAAATATAACATTAGCCTGATTTCTGTAGGAAACGGTACCGCTTCCAGAGAATCAGAACAGGTGATAGTAGAACTTTTGAAAGAAATTCCTGAAAAAGTACAGTATGTTATCGTAAACGAAGCCGGTGCTTCCGTTTATTCCGCAAGCAAGCTGGCAACGGAAGAATTCCCGCAGTTTGACGTGGGACAAAGAAGTGCGGCATCTATTGCAAGACGTCTTCAGGACCCGCTTGCCGAACTGGTTAAAATTGATCCGAAATCCATTGGTGTAGGTCAGTATCAGCACGATATGAACCAGAAAAAGCTTGGCGAAGCATTGAGCGGCGTTGTAGAGGACAGTGTAAATAAAGTAGGTGTGGATTTAAATACAGCCAGTGCATCGCTTCTTGAATACATTTCCGGTATTTCAAAGGTGATTGCCAAAAACATCGTGGAATATCGTGAACAAAACGGTCGTTTTACTAACCGTAACCAGCTTTTGAAGGTGGCAAAATTAGGTCCGAAAGCCTACGAACAATGTGCAGGTTTTATGCGTATTATCGGTGGGGACAACCCTCTGGATGAAACAAGTGTACATCCGGAAAGCTATGAAGCGGCCGAAAAATTGCTCGAAAAGCTTGGCCTTACTATGGATGACGTAAAAGAGGCATGGAAACAGAATGCATCCCAGCCTGCTAAAAAAGAAAATAAGCCGAAAAAGCAGGATAAGAAAAAGAAACAGCCGCAGGTTGTTATTAAAAACAAAAACTCTGCCATGGGTGCCGCATTAATGCAGGCACTTGCAGGTACAAATCTTGCCGGGGATGATACGGTAGCAGACAAAGAACAGGTGGCGGAAACAGAAATTGCAAGTGTAGGCAATCTTGAAAAGCGCATCAAAAACAAAAAGCAGATGGCTGAAGAACTGGGTATCGGTGAAATGACACTTGCCGACATCTTAAAAGAACTTGAGAAACCGGCCCGTGACCCTCGTGCGGATATGCCACTTCCGATTTTAAGAAGTGATGTTCTTGATATGAAAGACTTAAAGCCGGGTATGGTATTAAAAGGAACCGTGCGTAATGTTATCGACTTTGGTGTGTTCGTAGACATCGGTGTTCATCAGGATGGACTTGTGCACATTTCACAGATTACAGAACGTTTTATCAAGCATCCGCTTGAAGCAGTCAGCGTAGGCGACATTGTTGATGTGGAAGTTATGAGCGTTGACGTTCAAAAGAAACGTATTGCCCTCACTATGAAAATCGGCAAAGGTGAAGCAAAAGCATAGAAAAATATACAATAGAAGCAAAAGGTCATTTTCTATTATGGAAGGTGACCTTTACTTTTAT
The DNA here is from genome assembly GCA_964567585.1 of uncultured Lachnospiraceae bacterium. Classification (GTDB taxonomy): domain Bacteria; phylum Bacillota; class Clostridia; order Lachnospirales; family Lachnospiraceae; genus CALZKI01. Next base: position 6,913 of record CAZMND010000052.1, on the reverse strand, counting down.
ATTGACAATAGGTTGATACTCTTGTATCTTAATATAGAAAACTGAATAATAAAATTCTTCAGGGTAGGGTGCAATTCCCAACCGGTGGTGATGCCGTTATGAGTTCCTAAATCGTGACGGACAAGTCCGCGACCCGGGGCCAAAGGCCTTGGCTGATTTGGTGCGAATCCAAAACCGACAGTAAAGTCTGGATGAAAGAAGGAGAGAAAGATTATGAAATCATTTGTACAAAGTGTAGCTGATGACGTTTTATTTGCCGTGGAGTTTCTAGGAATAGTAACTCTTATTTTTTTGCTTGCATATCTGGCAGAAAAATGGATGCAAATAAGAAAAGGAAAAAAAGAAAAAGTTTTTAACACAAGAAAAGTGGCGATGATAGGTATGTTTTCCGCTATTTCAACAGTTCTTATGATACTGGAAGTTCCGGTACCGTTTGCACCGCCGTTTTACAAACTGGATTTAAGCGAGTTGCCGGCACTTGTAGGCGGATTTGCATTTGGACCTGTGACGGGTGTAATGATTGAATTCTGTAAGATATTATTGAAACTCATGACAAAAGGAACCAGTACGGCACTTGTTGGAGAATTGGCAAATTTTGTGGTAGGTTGTAGTTTTATTTTGCCGGCTTCTTTTTTATATTGGTTGAAAAAAAGCAAAAAAAGTGCTATTTTTTCTAGTATAGTAGGAACAGTATTTATGACCGTGGTTGGCTCATGGCTCAATGCCTTGTTTTTATTGCCGACTTTTGCGAAAATGTATGGTATGCCTCTGCTTCCGGATGGGTCAGGAAAGAGTATCGTAGATATGGGAACCGCAGTAAATCCGAATATTACCGATGTGACAACGCTGGTTTTATTTGCAGTGGTGCCACTTAATTTGATTAAGGGTGGAATTGTGTCCCTGATAACGATATTAATTTATAAAAAACTGAGTCCTATATTAAAGAATTCACATAGGAAATAGGTGGTTTTAATTTATGGAAATGGAATTTGACGTAAAAATAACAGGCGGAATATTGTATGATTTTCTTATGTATCACAATTATTCCAAAATATCGAATTTGATTGTAAATATTGTAGGTGCGCTCATTTTAATTGGCGGAATTGTAAACGGACACATACCGTTTATTATTTGCGGTGCGATTTTACTTTTGTATATGCCGGTGTCGCTTTTTATGAAGGCAAAACAACAGCAGCTTGCAAGTCCTGCATTCAAAAAGCCGCTTCACTATCGTTTGTGTGAAGAAGGGGTGTTTGTTTCTCAGGATGGACAGGAAGAGATGCAGGAATGGGCCAATATGTATAAAGCGGTTTCGACACAAAAGAGTATTATTTTATACACAACAAGGGTTAATGCATGTATTTTTCCGAGAAAAGATTTGGGAACGGATGTGCCGAAACTAATGGAAATTATCTCAGTGAATATGGAACCTAAAAAGGTGAAGATAAGAGGTTATTTATGAAAATTATAGAATCATACAGTGCCGGAGATACCTTTCAAATAGGAAAAGAAATCGGACAAAATGCAATCCCGGGAAGTGTATATACCTTAATTGGTGATTTGGGAGTCGGAAAAACTGTTTTCACCCAAGGCGTGGCCAAAGGCCTTGATATAAAAGAGCCGATATCCAGTCCGACTTTTACCATATTGCAGGTATATGAAGAAGGAAGAATGCCGTTTTATCATTTTGACGTTTACCGAATAGGGGACGTGGAAGAAATGGAAGAAATCGGATATGAGGATTGTTTTTACGGCGACGGCATATGTTTTATTGAATGGGCGAACCTGATTGAGGAAATTTTGCCTAAAACATATACACAGGTAACAATCGAAAAAGATTTGGAAAAAGGCTTTGATTATAGAAAGATTACTATTGAGGAAATAGAAAGATGAAAATTTTAGCGATAGACAGTTCGGGATTGGTAGCAACAATTGCTGTTATAGAGGATGATGTGATGGTGGCAGAGTATACAACCTGTCACAAAAAGACGCATTCCCAGACGTTGATTCCAATGCTGGATGAAATTAAGAAAATGACAGAACTTGATTTGAAGACCATTGATGCCATCGCGGTAACAAAAGGACCGGGATCTTTTACCGGGCTTCGAATCGGTTGTGCAACGGCAAAGGGACTTGGACTGGCTCTTGATTGTCCGCTCGTTGCGATTCCGACTGTGGATGCCCTGGCTTACAATATGTATGCAAGTAATGCGTTGATTTGTCCTTTGATGGATGCAAGAAGGGAACAGGTATATACAGGTCTTTATCGTTTCGAGAAAAAAGATGGTGTATATGAAATGGTTTGTGAATTACCACAGTGTGCCATTTCCATTGAAGAAATAATAAATATAGTGAATACATGGGAGCAGGAGGTTGTCTTTTTAGGAGACGGTGTTCCTGTTTATAAAGATAAAATTGAAACTATGTGTCAGGTTGAATACAGTTTTGCACCGGCAGGACTTAACAGACAACGGGCATCAAGTGTAGGCTTGCTCGGTGCCATTGCGTATGTAAAGGGAGAGGCTGTTGCGGCAGATGATATGGAGCCGGATTATTTGCGTCTTTCGCAGGCAGAGCGAGAACGCATAGAAATGGAAGAAAAAAAATCATGATTCTAAGGCGTATGACAGAAGCGGATTTGGATAAAGTCGCAGAAATGGAAAAAGAGATTTTTTCAACGCCCTGGTCTAAAGCGGGTTTTGAAGAGAGTCTCAGGCAAAGCTATTCTCATTTTTATGTGGTGGTTATGGATGATATAGTGGGTTATTGTGGCGTGCACAATTTAGGTGGAGACGGTGAAATATCCAATGTAGCAGTGGATGAAAAATACCGTGGCAAAGGAATTGCTTATGAAATGCTCCAATTTGCGATGAACGAAATGCGTAAGGAAGGTGTCGAAGCATTTACACTGGAAGTCAGAGCGTCCAATACTCCGGCGATTAAGTTGTATGAAAAACTGGGCTTTTCAAATGCGGGAGTTCGCAAAAACTTTTATGAAAATCCAACAGAAGATGCAATTATAATGTGGAAAATGCAGGAAACATAAGGAACAATTACCACGTTCCAAAAGTGTACTTTTTTGTATAATGAAGGAAGATTGACAAAAAAGGAGAGAAAAGATGCGTAAATATAGCGAAACAAATCAGCTAGTGGAAGCCGTATGTAACTGTTGCAAGAAGCGTATGAAAGTACAAAACGGTATTATTACAGAAGGCGTATTCAGCGTTGAATATGCTTTTGGTTATTTTAGCTGTAAAGATGAAGAAATACACAAATTTGACTTGTGCGAGGCGTGTTACGATGAGTGGATTCGGACATTTGAAATTCCGGTAGACATTGCCAACAATACGGAATTATTATAAAATATTAGTAGAAAAAGGGCGTATAAAATGCCTTTTAGAAAAATGGAGGGGTAAAAATGTTAGATGTTTGTTTATTAGGAACAGGTGGTATGATGCCCCTACCATACAGATGGCTCACATCTTTAATGCTTCGTTACAACGGACAGAGCATTTTGATAGATTGTGGCGAAGGAACACAGGTGGCGATGAAGGAAAAGGGCTGGAGCCCAAAACCGATTGACATTATTTGTTTTACGCACTATCATGCGGACCATATCAGTGGTTTGCCGGGAATGCTTCTTACGATGGGAAATGCAGAAAGAACGGAGCCATTATTACTTATTGGTCCGAAAGGGCTTACAAGAGTGGTTTCGGCGCTTCGCGTAATTGCTCCGGAGTTGCCGTTTGAAATCGAATGTATGGAAATAGAAGAAAACGAGCAGACCTTTGAATTTGATGGTTTTTTTATAGATGCATTTAAAGTGCAACACAATGTAACCTGTTATGGTTACAGTGTAAGAGTGCCACGTAGTGGTAAGTTTTCAGTAGAAAAGGCGAAGGAAAACAATATTCCGATGCCGTATTGGAGCAAACTTCAAAAAGGTGAGATTATTACGGAAGGCGATAAAGTTTTCACACCGGATATGGTGCTTGGCGAGTCGAGAAAGGGATTGAAGGTTACTTATTGTACAGACACAAGACCGGTTCCAAGCATTGCCAAAAATGCCGAAGGCGCAGATTTATTCATTTGTGAAGGTATGTATGGTGAAGAAGATAAATTAAGTAAGGCAAAAGAGCATAAACATATGATGTTTTCAGAAGCAGCCACGCTTGCAAAGGAAGCAGGTGTCAAAGAACTTTGGCTGACTCATTACAGCCCGGCACTTACAAGGGCTGATGAATTCATTCCGGCGACAAGAGAAATATTTGCAAATACTTATCCCGGAAAAGATGGCAAAAGCGTGGATTTATTATTTGAGGAAGGAGATGGCGTATGAAAAAATTTAAAATGTCAACCTCGATTATTATCATAGTAGTAAGTGTTGCGGTTATTGTAGGACTGTTTCTTTTTATATCAAATAAGTTATCCAAAGATGATGAGCCATCAGAAATACAGATAACAGCAGTACAAAATGTTCTTTTACGAAATATGGATAATAATTATCCACCAACTCCAAAGGAAGTTTTAAAGTATTACAGTGATATTACCCAGTGTTTTTATGCCGGCGGATATACGGAGGAAGAATTTATCCAGTTGGCTAACAGAGCGTTAGAATTGTATGATGATGAACTGAGAGCAAATCAGGATTATGATGTGTATATTGATGATTTGCGGGCGGAAATAGATTCTTTTAAAGAAAAAGACTGGAGCATCAGCAGTTATTCCACATCATCAAGTATGGATGTACTGGAATTTGAGAGAGATGGAGATGAATGGGCCCAGCTTTATGCATTTTATAATGTAAGACAGTCAACGCAAATTGTGAAGGTCACAGAAACTTTTCTGATGAGAAAAGATGAAAATGGACGATGGAAGATTTATGGCTGGCAGCAGGCAGAAGCTCAATAAAAGAAAGTGTTATAAAAGATGAAAGAAAAAGATGTTCTTATTTTAGCAATAGAAAGTTCTTGTGATGAAACGGCAGCAGCGGTTGTAAAAAATGGTAGAGAAATTTTGTCCAACGTAATTTCTTCTCAAATTGATTTACATACCTTATATGGTGGCGTTGTTCCCGAAATTGCATCCAGAAAACATATTGAAAAAATTAATCAGGTTATTAAGGAAGCCTTGAAAGAAGCAGATGTGACTTTGGAAAATATAGATGCCATTGCAGTGACTTATGGTCCGGGACTTGTAGGTGCATTGCTGGTTGGTGTTTCTGCGGCAAAGGCCATCAGCTTCGCAACAGATATACCGCTTGTGGGCGTGCATCATATTGAGGGACACATCAGTGCCAATTATATTGAAAACCTTGATTTGGAACCGCCGTTTGTGTGTCTTGTAGTATCCGGAGGACATTCTCATCTGGTGGTTGTTAAGGATTATGGCGAATATGAAATCATAGGACGAACGAGAGACGACGCGGCCGGTGAAGCATTTGATAAGGTGGCAAGAGCAATTGGGCTCGGATATCCGGGTGGTCCTAAAATTGATAAAGTTTCCAAGGAAGGCAATCCGGAAGCAATTCGATTCCCAAGAGCAAAGGTAAACGAAAGTGAATACGATTTTAGCTTCAGTGGTTTAAAATCGGCAGTGCTGAATTACCTAAACGGATGTCAGATGAAAGGCGAAGAATATAGTCAGGCAGACGTGGCGGCTTCTTTTCAGAAGGCGGTTGTGGATGTACTTGTAGAACATTCTCTTCATGCGGTTGAAACCTATGGTTTGAAGAAATTTGCCATCGCAGGCGGCGTAGCTTCCAATTCTTCTCTTAGAAAGGCATTTGAAGAAGAATGTGACAAACGTGGTATTGAATTTTATCACCCATCGCCGGTCTATTGTACCGACAACGCAGCCATGATTGGTGTTGCAGGATATTATGAATATAAAAAAGGCGCAAGAAGCGGACTTGATTTAAATGCAGTTCCGAATTTAAAACTCGGAGAAAGATAGAGGCTATCGATGAAAAAGCATACTATAGCGATTGTACTGGCGGCAGGACAGGGAAAAAGAATGAATGCATCCGTGCCAAAGCAATACCTTTTAATACGGGAAAAACCTATCTTATATTATACATTGAAAACTTTTGAAGATAGTTTTGTTGATGAAATTATATTGGTAGTCGGCGAGGGAGAAGAAGGTTATTGCCGCAAAAACTTTGTGGACGAGTACAATTTTGCAAAAGTATCGGCAATTATTACGGGAGGCAGAGAACGTTATCATTCCGTTTATCAGGCTCTTAGTTACATCTTTTCAACACAAAAAGGAGAAAGTCTTGTATTTATACACGATGGCGCCAGACCTTTTGTGTCGGAGGCAATTTTACAAAGAGCTTATGAAGCGGCTGAGGGTAAGGGTGCTTGTATTGTAGCAGTACCTGTAAAGGATACCATTAAAGTAATAGGAAAAGAAGGAATTGTGCAGAGTACTCCTGATAGAGCGACACTGTGGTCGGTTCAGACACCGCAGGCATTTGCATATTCCAAAATAAAAGCGGCTTACGATAAAATGATGGATATGGAACAAAATGGTCAGCTTGATATATCCGTCACAGACGATGCGATGGTAATGGAAACCTTTGGCGACATACCTGTTTGTGTGGTAGAAGGTTCCTATGAAAATATAAAAATAACAACACCTGACGATTTGATTTTTGCAGAACAGATATTAAACAGATAAAACAAATAGCGGAAAAATGCCGAGAAATCGGTGTTTTTTTGTGTCTAAAAAAGAGAAAAAAATTTATCGAAAAAATTTTAAAAAAAGTTGTTGACACTGCATATAATTTTTGCTAGAATAACATTTGCCGCTGATGAAAACGGTTAGCGGCAAACACATATGGAGAGGTATCGAAGAGGTCATAACGAGGCGGTCTTGAAAACCGTTTGTCCGCAAGGGCACGTGGGTTCGA
>CAZMND010000051.1:0-14432 GCA_964567585.1 uncultured Lachnospiraceae bacterium | reverse complement strand
ACTTTAACTACATTATTGCCATAGAATGCAGCTTCAATGATAGAACGTGTTTTGGAAAAACCAACTTTTCCGGCACCAATTTCGCTAATTGGATAATACGCTTTTGTTGACATATAAATTGTCCTCCTTAAGTGATTATATTTTGAATGCAGTGGAAATTTCCATCCACGCATTGCTTTAGTGATTGTGTATAGCACATCAAGTATATTATTGCAAAATACCCCCTAAAAGTCAATAAAAACTATCGACGTTTTTCGTATTTTCTTTCAGCCAGTTACGTTCCTCTTCTGTCAGATACGGACTGACTTTTTCATACACCTGTCTGTGATATTCATTCAAGTTGTCTTTTGTTTTTTCATCCAGATTTTTTATGTCTATCAATTCCAAATCGATGGGCACAAAAGTGAGCATTTCAAACTTCATAAACTGCCCGTCTTCATTTTCATAATCTTTTTCCACCAAAAGAACATTTTCTGTGCGGATACCATACTGTCCTTTCATATAAACACCCGGTTCATCGGTCACAAGCATCCCTTCTTCCAGAACAGCTTCACAGGCGCCTTCAACATACCTGTAACGGATGTTTTGCGGTCCCTCATGAACATTTAAAATGTAGCCCACGCCATGGCCCGTTCCGCATTTATAATCCACACCTATTTCCCACAGTGGCCCTCTTGCCAAAATATCCAGATTTCTGCCGGTGCAGCCGTACATAAACCTCGCATTTGCCAAAGCCAGCATTCCCTCTGCCACCTTTGTAAAATGCATCTTCATCTCTTCTGTCACCGCTCCCATCGCAATGGTCCTTGTCACATCGGTGGTCGCTCCAAGATACTGACCGCCGGAGTCAACTAGCAACATTCCTTCATTTTTCAGTAAAGCACAGTCCTCTCTTGTGGCTTCATAGTGCATCATCGCTGCATTTTCACCATAGGCACTGATTGTGGTAAAGGATTTATCCAAAAATCCCGGGATTTCTTCTCTAAGACCATCCATCAAAAGCATTGCATCATATTCCGTAATGGTTTTTCCCTGTGCGATGCGTTCCCTTTCTTTTTTCATCCTAAAAATGAACTTTGTAACTGCCACACTATCCTTTAAATAGAACTCTCTGATATTGTTAAGCTCGGTTGGATTCTTAACAGCCTTCAAAAGTTCAGTTGGATTGGAATGAAGATACACTTTTTCTTCTTCAAAACACTTATAAACCGTGTAAGGTGTACTGTTTTCACAAAGCCAAATCTTTTCGCCCAGATTCAACACTTTCAAACTGTCAAGGAAGGAATTGTATGGCTTCAATGTAACGCCATCTCTTTGCGATTTCATAAGAAGCTTGGCATTAATAACCTGCTCTCCCACAAACAAAAAAGCATCTGTGATTGTAATTATGGCAAAACTGAACGCTACCGGATTGCATTCCACGTCCTTCCCGCGTATGTTAAATAGCCACATAATATCATCCAATTTACTTAAGACCAGAGCCGACGCGCCTTCTTCTTTCATCTGCTTTCTGACTTCCTCAAGTTTTTCCGTAGTCTTCTTACCAAACAGCCCCATTTCATCTTCAGGCACAATAATTTCATTCTGTTTAAATGTGGGTCTGTCTATCCAGAGTTCATCTGCTAAATCCTCTTCATAGGAAAATTTCACATGCATCTCCGTAAGCGTCTGTTCAAGTTTTCTCCCAAAAGCCGCAGATACAACCTTGCCGTCAAAACCGATAGTTTCCCCGTCTTTGACATTCTCTTTTAAATATTCCCCTATAGTAGGAACATTTTTTTCGCCCATTTTCTGCAAAAAAATGCCGGTGTCATCCAGTTCTTTTTCTGCCTGAATAAAATATCTGCCGTCGGTCCAAAGACAGTTTCCCACCGGTCCTACCAGTAAAGTACCGTTAGAACCTGTAAATCCCGAAAAAAAATCTCTGACCTTAAAATATTCGCTGACATACTCCGAACCGTGATAATCACCGGTTGGTATAAGATAATAATCCATATTTTTTTGTTTCATAAGCGTCTTTAACGCTTTCAGTCTTTTTACAACACTTTCACTGTTCATAAATTAATATCCTTTTGCCACTTCTCCTTTAAAAAGTGCCACTGCTTTTGATGTACCGATTCTATCGCACCCTGCAATTAAGAAATTTTCCAAATCTTCGATGGTACTGACTCCACCGGCTGCCTTAATTTTCACGTTCGGACCAATGTGTTCTTTCATCAAAAGAACATCTTCCATAGTAGCCCCGCCCGTACCAAAGCCTGTGGAAGTTTTAATATAATCCGCGCCTGCATTTGTTACTGCTTTACACATAGCAATCTTTTCTTCCTGTGATAAATAACAGGTTTCAATAATAACTTTCAATATTTTATCGCCGCAGGTAGCTTTTAAAGTTCTGATTTCTTCTTCTACCGCCTCATAAAGACCATTTTTCACATCGCTGATATTGATAACCATATCGATTTCACTTGCACCGTCTTCAATGGCTTTTTTTGTTTCTGCTACTTTTGCTTCCGTATTGGCATAACCCAGTGGAAAACCGACTACTGTACAGATATTGAGCGAATCCTGATAGGCATCTTTTACTCTTTTCACATAACAGGAAGGTATGCAAACAGAAGCTGTTTTGTACAAAACAGCTTCATCACATAATGTTTTAATATCTTCCCAAGTTGCAAAAGCCTTCAATTGTGTATGATCTATATGGCTTAACATTTCCCGGTTTGTCATTTTTTATACTCCTAAAAATTCTTTTACAACTGTCGGCATTTCATTTACTTCACATTCTTTTTTGTGTAATACCGGTGCAGTTCTGATTTCTTCAATTGCATTTGGAACTTTTACATTTGCAAGTTTTGATAATTCATCTACCAATGCAAAGTCTTCCATAGCTTCGTATTTTTCATCAATTGCATTCATAACGCTTCTTGTGAATTTGAACGGGCTGGCTGTAGATGCAATCACTGTTTTCTTTGTATCACAAGTAGCTTCTTTGTACTGGTTGTATGCGCATGCTGCTACTGCTGTATGTGTATCAATTACATAGCCGCATTTTTCATACAATGCTTTGATTGTATCTGCAGTCTGTTCTTCTGTTGCATAGAATCCAACAAAATCAGCTAATTTTTCTTTCATATCCTCTGTAATTTCATATTTGCCTTCTGTATTCAAAGCCTGCATAAGTGCTTTGTTTTTATCAGAATCCTCACCTGCAATTTTGTAAATAAGTCTTTCAAGGTTACTTGAAATCAAAATATCCATTGAAGGAGATGTTGTCAAAATGAAATCTCTGTTTTTGTTGTATTCACCTGTTGCAAAGAAATCAAACAATACTTTGTTGTCATTTGATGCACAGATAAGCTTCGCAATCGGTAAGCCCATATTTTTAGCATAGTAAGCAGCCAAAATATTACCAAAGTTACCTGTCGGAACTACTACATTGATTTCTTCACCGTCTGCAATTTTGCCTTCTTTTAACAAGGTTGCATACGCATATACATAGTAAACAATCTGCGGTACCAAACGTCCGATATTGATTGAGTTAGCTGATGAGAACTGATATCCTTTTGCAGCCAGTTCTTTTTCCAATTCCTTATCGGCAAACATTTTCTTAACGCCTGTCTGAGCATCATCAAAATTGCCGTGAATTCCTACTACATGAGTGTTGGCACCCTTTTGTGTAACCATCTGTTTTTCCTGAATTGGGCTAACACCATTCTTCGGATAAAATACAACAATTTTTGTTCCTTCTACGCCTGCAAAGCCCGCTAATGCTGCTTTACCTGTATCACCTGATGTGGCTGTCAAAATAACGATGTCATTCTGTACGTTATTTTTTCTTGCTGAAGTAATCATAAGGTGTGGCAAAATAGAAAGTGCCATATCCTTGAACGCAATAGTTGCACCGTGGAATAATTCAAGATAATATGCACCGTCTGCTTCTACCATCGGTGCGATTTCTTCTGTGTCAAACTTTTCATCATAAGCAGAATTGATACAATGCTCCAATTCTTCCTTTGTAAAGTCTGTCAAATATGATTTTAACACTTCATAAGCCACTTCCTTATAGCTCATTTCTGACAATTCTTTTAAACTTTTTGTAAGAGCCGGAATCGTAACCGGAACGAACAATCCGCCTTCGTCAGAAAGACCTTTTAAAATCGCCTGTGAAGCTGTTACTTTTTCTTCTTTGTTTCTTGTACTTTGGTAAAAAACTTCCATAATGAACCTCTTTTCTATTGTGAACTAATTTACTTAGCCAATTTTCCCTAAAAAATAAAACATTCCTAGACAATATACCACATTAAAAAGAGGAAATCAACACTTCCTTGCTTTAATTCGTTAAAATCTTACCCGTAAAAATTGTGTCCGCCGTGACTGTATAAAAGTGTCAGTTTACTATGAAACCACTCCAATTTTTCCGGGTCTGCATATTTTTCCGAAACAAAATAAAGTGCCCCATCCGATAAATCTTCTCCCATAAGCGCCCGTTCCACCGCCTCATAGGTCTCATTGCTGACACTCACAGATTCATACCTGCCGTTTCCGACAGGAGAAAACTGATAACATCCGCCTTCCTGCTGAAACACTACTTCCTCTACCGTATCCGGAAATTTACTGCTTTCTACACGATTTAAAACCACATTTGCAACAAGTAGTTTTCCTGTTTCATCCTCACCGCCCGCTTCTGCTTCCACAATTCGAAGCAACACTTCATAATCCTTGTCCGATATGTCGTAAACCCACAAATCTCTGACACAGGAGGAAACCTCAATTTCCCGCTTACTGCTGGCGACCTCTCTATTCAATTTTGTAACTTTTTTTACGGATGAATCTTCAAACAGTTCTGAAACATGGTAACTTCCTACATCCGTATTTATAATATCAATATAATTGATTCCTTTGACACAAACAAATGCCATAAGAAACACAAGACCTGTCAAAAATAACAAATAACTTTTCTTATAATACATTTTTTTCATTCCTTCCTAATCTTTATTGTATGTACAAATCAGGAAGAATATGTCCAAAATTATTTGTGAAATGCATTTATTCGTGTTATGATTTTTTCAGATAATGACAAACTTTGATAAAGAGGGACAAAATGTGAGATTAAGATATTAAAAGTATCGCTGCTTCGGAGCGTGTAAAAATGCAAAATTCTCCAACGGAAAATGTGTTTTCCGTTGAGAGTTTCTGCATTTTCATCCGCCACGCCAGTGGCAGATGCTTTTAATATCCATCTTTAAATTCTCCTCACTAAGGTACATATATGGCTAAAAATTTACCGGGAGTTTATTCTGCTACGAAAAAAGACGGAACCACGTATTATCGTGCTTCTCTGACATATCGAAATAAACATATCAGTTTAGGCAGCTATGAAACTGCCGTAACTGCCAATCAGGCATACCTTGAAGGCTTAGAATTGTTAACCAACGCTTCACTTTCCATTGACAATTACTCTTCTTCCAAAACTTTGAAGTTTGAAAAATGGGTAAGCCTTGTCAATTTCCGCGATAACGGTCTGTATCTTTCCAATCCGATTTACATCAGACCTAAGTTTTTTTACTATTATCTTTCACCAACGGATGTATATACATTTGATACAGACGATTTATTTTATTACTCCTCCCACAAAATTATGAAACGCGGAGGTCACTTATTTGTCTCTGACTATGGTATGCAAACCAACATCCAAAACCGCTATGGTATAAAAAGCTATGGAGTTTGCGGCAAGGATTATCTTTTTATCAATGGAAATGACCATGACTACAGATATGAAAATATCGAAATTATCAACCGCTACAATGGCGTTACAAAAATCTTAAAGAAAAATATGCCTTTTTATCAGGCAAAAATTCATATAAACGGAGATTATTTAATCGGTACATACGAATCGGAGGATGAAGCCGCCATCGCCTATAACAAAGCAATTGACACCGTAAAAAAAGCGGGATGTAACAAAAATTACACCCCGAATTTCCTCGATTTACCAAACGGTCAATATGCACTTATTTATAATGCAGTTCCGATTTCCGGGAAACTTTCGGAACTTACTTTTCCGTATAATCAATAAAACTAATGTTAAAACTTACATTGCCACTGACTCCGTCCACAGTTCCGCTTTTGTTGTACTGCCACATAGAGAACTGGTACGGATAATCCGGCAAATCCCCTTCCTGGGATAACCAGATATCGTAGGATGTAAGTTTTAACATATCCACTTTCGTAAGGAACCATTCCTTGTCCCCATGAATCATAGGAATATATCCTGCGGTTCTGATTGTATCTAAAAATGCAATTGCAATATCCGTTCTTTCTTCCTTGGTAAGCGCACTCGTTCTGCTACCATCATTCACAATTGTCTCCATTTCAAAAACAATCGGATACTCTATTTTGTAAGCTCCAATCTGGGTAATGACCATATTGGCTTCTTCCACCGCTTCTTCCTTGGTCGTGGCCTGGGATGAAAAATACAAACCCACATGCAATTTCGCATCTGTGGCACCTTTTATATTGTCTACATAATATTCATCCAAAACAAGCTGGCCTGTACTATAACCTCGGGCACCTACACGTAACATCACAAAATCCACTCCTGATTTCACCAACTTGCTGTAATCAATGTAGCCTTGTGTTTTGGAAATATCCAGGCCAAAGTATGAAGTCTTTGTTCCGTCCACATAGTATTTCATTACGCCCGACTGCGATACCAGCTTTGTGTAATCATACGTATTTTTCGGAAGCTGCTGATTGATTAAAACCCACTCTTCACTTCCATCCGCATACGTGATTTTTGTATGCTTTCCATCCGTAGAAGGATCATCCTCATCTTTTGGGTCATCTTCTTTTATTTCTTCTTCGTCTTTCTCATCCGAATCGTCCGATTCATCATCCTTTGGATACATCCCCCAAAAATCCAAATCCTCCGACACCAAATCACTTTTTGTTTCATTGTCAGATTTATCATTTTCTACGACATTGGTTTTATCCTCTGTCTTTTTATCAGGTGTCTTTTTCGGCTCCATATTTAAAATCAGCATAACCGCAAAAAGCAACACGATAAATGTGCACACACCTGCAAACATATATACAACCGGTTTCCCGTTATTTTGTTCTTCAAAATCTTCCGGTAATCTCATATTTTCACTTCTTCCTATCTGTGGTAAAATCATTTTGATTATATCTAATTTAACACGAAATATGTGTTTACGCAATGAGGTGAAAAATGAAAAAATACAGACTCTCCTGTGTGATTATATGTATTATGGTGTTTTTATTGCTAGGCTGCAGCCGCAATGCTACGCCCATATCCAAATCGGGAATTTATTTTGATACGGTTATAACAATTACATTATATAGTGATGCGAATTCCAAATTATTGGATGAGTGCTTTGTGCTTGCCGAAAAATATGAAAAGCTTTTTAGCAAGACCATAGAAACATCTGACGTATATAAAATAAACCACAGTAACGGCGAGCCTACTGTGGTAGATAGCGAAACTATTTACTTACTGGAGATGGCACTCTCTTACGCCGAAATGACGGATGGTCTTATTGACCCTACCATCCTTCCGCTTTCTGACTTATGGAACTTTGGTGAAAGCGAAACTGTCCCTGATACAGACGATATCGCTTATGCCTTATCAAATGTGGGCTATGAAAATGTTATCATTGATAAAGAGGCAAACACCGTTACCCTGACAAATCCAAATGCCGGAATTGATTTAGGCTTCATTGCCAAAGGATATATTGCGGATAAAATGAAAGAATATTTACTCTCTAATGGTGTAGAAAATGCCCTGATTAACCTTGGCGGAAATATTCTGTGTGTTGGAAGCAAACCTGACAAAGGCGCATTTGTACTTGGTATTCAGGAGCCTTTTTCACAAGGTACATCCTCCATTCCAAATGTTTCCGTTAAAGATAAAAGCCTTGTCACCTCAGGAGTCTATGAACGCTGTTTTTATGAAAACGACATTTTGTACCACCACATTTTGGATACTCAAACCGGTTATCCTGTAGACAATGGCCTTTGGAGTGTAACGATATTGTCTGATTCTTCCATGGAAGGAGATGCCTACTCTACTATTTGCATTTGTTTGGGGCTTGAAGACAGTATGGAACTTATTGAAAAAACGGAAGGTATGGAAGCGTTATTTATTACTGAAGATATGAAATTGTATTATAGCAGTGGTTTTCCGAAAGATTAATTTCCGATGTTAGATGCCCTCTAATACAAATTAGGAGGGTGATGCCTATGAACATAACGGAAGTATTGACTTTATTATTAGTAATATTTGCGGCGCTGTCTTATATAGACAATCGATACAACAAAAAGAAATAGCATCCCACTCGTCCAAAAGTAGATGCTATTCTAAAATCGTATTTTACCGAGGGCAATCGGAAACTTCAATTCCGAACACCTTTCTAAGTAGATTATATACTAGGGCACTTGAAATTTCAAGTGCCCTTTTTTATATTTCATTATAACTCTTAATTTCTACTTTTCTATAATACCCGAATCAAAAAAATCTTAAGTGCCACCGATGGCTTAAACAATTTTCTCCAAGAAACAAGCAACAAAACAAATAACGCCACCATTGAAAGCCAAATAAAAATCACCATCATATCCGGTTTGATGAAGGCCAACGCCAAAAGTGTGACAAATAATATGGCGCTAATGACAGTTACAAGCAATTCAAAAAAATATGCTTTCGTCATCTCCCGCTTTGCTGTTACGCCTTTTTCATCAAGGCTTAAAAACCATTTTTGCTCGCTATATTTTTTTCTAAATTTTTTCATTTTCAAAATCGCCTGATAATCCGAATTGTCTTTGGCAATATATAATTCGTCTTTTTCGGTCGGTTTCATTTTTGCACTGGCATCAAATAATGCCTGCGCCTCTTTTTTATCTTTTAAAGCCATATATTCAACAAACATAGTGATTTCCTCTTTTTTCTACTCATTAACTACCACTTCGGCAAGTTCACACCTTACCACCTTTTGTAAATCCGCAAGCGCCACTTCCACCTGAAAACCGATTTTGCCTGCACTAAATAAAATCGTATCAAACGCTTCTGCCGATACGTCTATGACGGTGCGGAACTGTTTTTTCATACCGATTGGTGAGCACCCTCCGTGAATATACCCTGTCAGTGGTAACAATTCCTTGGACTTAATCATGGCAATACTCTTTTCACCCACTGCTTTTGCGGCTTTTTTTAGGTCCAGTTCCTTGTGTACAGGAATCATAAAAACATAGTTGGCCTTTGAGGCGCCCACAGTAACAAGGGTTTTAAACACCTGGTTTGGATTTTCTCCCAAAACCTCAGCTACTTCCACTCCGCTGATAGCGTCTGTATCCGAATATTCATAACTCTTGTATTCTATTTTCTTTTGTTCCAATATGCGCATCACATTGGTTTTTTCTGCTTTAGCCATTTTTATACACTCCCAGCACTTCAGCCCTTACTATTTCCAAAACTTTATTTTCTCTCAAAATCATTCCTGCAAAGGTCTGGCTTTCAACCTTTTCTCTGTGGTCTGCATTTTCATTGATATCGATTGCCCATTCCGGAAAAACATACTCTAACGTAAAAACTTCTTCTTCCTCATAATCATCTAATTCCTGTGCCTGTACTATATCTTCCACATCACACAAATAGTAGAAATTTTCCTGCACAAAAATATCTTCAATTTTGCCTTTTTCAATTCGGCGCACATACCCAAATTCCCTGATGGAATCCTTTTTTACTACAAGTCCGCTTTCTTCCTTTACCTCCCGGACAAGGGTTTCTTCGTAGGACTCACCGTCTTCAATTCCACCGCCGGGAAGTTTGTAATAATCGTATTTTAAGCTATGCATCATAGCAATTTTTCCATCTTTAATGATGATACCTCTAACAGACGGTCTTCTACCCACCGTTCCGTTTTCAATATAATTCTTTTTATCGATTACAAATAATTCCCTCATAGTATCCTCCGGCTTTTGACTTTGGTTGCTACAAAACTATTTAGAGTATAGCACAATCATCAAAAAAGTTATACCGCAAATAGTTATTTATGTTATGATAAAATGTGAAGTTACATAATACTAAAAAATATGCGAGGTAAACTATGGGGATTTTTAAAAAGATACTTGGAAAAGACGAAAAAGCGAACGTTATGGCAAATGAACCTACATTATTACAGGATATTTATTCATCGTCCGAATGGGTTGCCCATGCCTTAACTGTTTCCGGTTATAAAGCGGATTACAGTTTAGAGAGTATGAAGGAAATTGACCGTTTTTTCGATGAACAGAATACTCCAACCGGAATCTTATCCAAAAACAGAGGACAGATTTTATTTTCACTGGGCTCTTATATCGGTCAAACAGTAATTAAACTCTACGGTGGCAAATGGATTACCGATGACAATGACCCGGAGGGTGAAATGAACATTGCCGTGAACCTTGATAACGGCTCAACCATCTGGCCTGTTATGAAATGTATGAAACGCTATACAAATGGTCAGGAAGACAGTATTTATGCTTATGTACAGGTATTGGAAAGCAGGAAACCCTAATTGGGATTTCCTGCTCTTTTCTTGTAACTATGTATCTATTACGACATCTTGCAACTAAGCGCAAACTCTTCAAACATCTTTTCCAGTTTTTCATCTGTTTTCTTACGTCTGTTTGGATTATGTACTTCCATTCCGCACTCTAAAAGTAAATCTTCTTCCTGCTGTAACAGATAAGATATTTTGTGTGACTCTTTGTTTTTCATTTCTACACGATATTTAAAAATACCATAGTCTACAACTTTCATTTCAAAAAAATCTGCTTGTCCATAGTAATCTTCCCATGAGGAACGTACACTTTCCGGATGCAAGTTACAATCCAGTTCCGGTGCGATTCCTAAGAAAAATTCTGCCGCAGGTTCTGCATTTTCATTGGTAGAATAACTATAACACTGGTAAATTTCCGCCGCACCACTGTCACCGTCGTCGGTGAAATGAGAATCTTGCGGTGCATTATAAACCAGTTCATTATTATTTAAAAGTTGCATTTTCTTCACACATTTATTGCTATCTGATTTTCTATTTTTATGATGTTCTTCTGCTGCATTAAACACATCAATAATAGCTTTCCCAATATCCTGTGTTGTAGAACTTGACACTAATTCTATTGTTTTAATGACACGGTCATAGTTTCCTTTTCTCTTTTCTGAGCGTTCTGATGAGTAGATTTGATAATGTCCATCTTCATAGAATTTTAGTAATGCATAATTATTATTTTTCCAAAAGGAAATCCATGTTTTATATTTTGTATTATTTCTCCATGCCTCATCTTCTTCTCTCGGTCTCTTACTAGATAATGGACTTTTCTCAATTTTATCAATCAAATCCAGTACAATTTCCCCAATCAGTTTTTCGTCCTCAACTTGTTCAATCGAAATATTCTGTCCCATTTCACATCTATACCCTCTTATATGATCAATTAGCGGAACAAACAATAATCTTCCTTCCCCTTTATATACTTCAATAAAAAAAGAATACCTTTGCATATACATATTTTCTTTTCTCTCCTTCTTTTACTTTGTTATTCGGTACCAAATCTCTATACCTGCCTTATCCATTTCTCCCTTAAATGAATTTAGTTCTGTTAATATTTTCTCCGTTATTACAGTATCCGGCAATACTATCTCGAGGGCTTTTTTATCGTAATCTTCCACTGATAATGCTTTTCCACTTCCCCATTTCAATTCACCTTGTTCATCAAAATATTTTGTTTCAATATTCTTTAAATCATTAGCATACTTATTCAACATATTTCTCAATTTGTTTGGATTCTGATAACTCTGTGCTGCAACATCTAAACTTTTCGTACTCACTAATGTTCTATCAAACACTCTATCTGCAACCGGAAAATTTACGCCAAGACCTTCTATTCCATCATGTTTATTAATATATATATCTATAATTCGTCCTCGTTCACAAGCTCCTTTCGTCCAAACATCTTCACCAATATCTACCAAATCTTTTAACCCATCTAAATTAGCTGTTTTCAATAAATGATGTGATAGTCCCGCATTTTCAAATGTTTCCGTCAGAATTTTTCTTTGCGCACGCGTCAGTTTAAGATTGTCAGCTTTTGATAACTGTTTTGCTACATCTATGAAATCATCACTTTTACCAAGTGCTTTTACGACGTCCGGACAATGTTTATTTAAAAACTCTAAGAGTTCCACTATTTTGGGAACATTATCCATATTTTTTACGGCATATTTGCTTACTTTAGCTAACGCTTTGGCTACATCTCCTGTGGCCGGTATAAGCCCCGCAAAACTTACACTCGCCATCAGATAATCTTCATGAACACAATTGCCTATTACATCTCTGACATCAACTCCAGGAACAAAGCTTCCAATTACCTGACCGGCTGTAGTCGCCATACTGTCAGAATCTGCAATGAAATCACCAGCAATTACTCCACAAGTAAATTCCCAAACATATTCATTCCAATCCTTATTATAAACATATGGGTCTGTTCCTTCAAGATGTTCTCTCCAATCATATCGTCCATCTCCATCTGCATCCGCTACAAGTGGATCAAAGCCTTCAACATATTCTGTGCCATCCAACAATCCATCATCATCTGAATCTATATTAAATTGACTAGTCCCAATAATAACTTCTTCCTCATCCGATATTCCATCAATATCCGAATCCCCTTCAAGCGGATTTGATAATAAATGAGCCGTTACAAGTACTTTGCTTTTATCTGCATTATATTGAAATATTAAATCATCAACCTCTTCTCCATCTGATAATCCATCTCCATCTGTATCATCGTTATTTTTATCCAATTTAAGAGTAACACCATTAAACATTACTAAATTATCTTCATAATAGTCAGCTATACCATCATTATCACTATCCGTTATAGTATCAATATTTATCTCTATTTTTTCTATTGTTTCATATAATTCATCAATTTCATCCGCAAAAAATATTTCGCCACCAGTCTCGTCTACTACATATTGGAGTTGTTTATCGTGTCGTCTTTGTACACAAGCATTTCCATATTCAACTACATAAATTATCATATTTCTATCTTTCGCTTTTTTAATAATTTTCGGAGTATCTTTTGTATACTGTGGTGAATCATCTGTAAACACCAACATTACTCTTAATACATCATCTTCCGGATTTCTAAACATCCACAATGCTCGTTCCAAGATATAATAAAAATTGTTAATATCTTCATACTCCGCAGTTAATGCCGGCATAAAAGCTATACGCTCTTTTACCTCATCTATATTGCGATAATCTACACCAAAACAACAACATTTATTACCAAAAAAAGCATATGACAACCTATTTCCATAAGGAAGCATATCTATTATCTTCCACCCAGCATCCTTTATGGCCTTTTCTGAATCACTTCCCATAATACTATGTGATTTTTCTAGCATAAAATAAACATCTAACCCTGAATATTCACTAATAATATTTGTACTTCTCCATTTAAATGCTTGTTTATACGACGCTCTATTTATCATTATATACTTTGAAAAATGTGTAACTTCTGCCGAAGCCACATTCCCATTAATTGTTGTTGTAAGTTCCTCTAGTACCTGATTTTCTTCATCAAAATAATAAATGACCGGTTCAAAATCATCTGCTGTCAGTAAGGATTCATCAAACTCAAACTTTATTGTAGCGCTTCCCAGTTCACCGTCAACCGAAAAATCATATGCACCACCTATATATCCCGGCATATCTGTTGGAAATAAAAACTCATTTTCATATCTTTCAACCGTCAGAGATTCTACTTGCTCTCCTGATAAGTTCGTTTCTACAGACACCTTCACAGTATCTTCCTCTTCTGCCTCTACCACAGTATAAAATGTTTCTTCATAAACAGATGAGTCCGTTCCCAGTTCTATCTCTTTGGCATCCGAAACGCCATCATCATCAGTATCTTTCTTGAGTGGGTTTGTATTATACACATTAGTTTCGTCATAATCACTTAAGCCATCATCGTCCGTATCTACATAAATCACATTTGTTCCAATTGCTGTTTCTTCAATATTAGTAAGTCCATCACTATCTAAATCCTCATCACAATCGAGTATACCATTTCCATCTGTATCCGTACTGAGCGGTTCTAAAACCAGAGAATATAATTCAATAAAATCAGATAAGCCATCACCATCTGTATCTTCTTTAGACTTATCCGTACCAAAATAATCCTCTATGTAATCTTCCGCCCCATCATCATCTTCATCTTTCTCTAAATCAATTTTATGTTCTGATGTTTCTATTTTGGTTTTATCATCCGCCAGTTCAGTATTTACCTTATCTGTAACCGATTCTATTTTATCTGTAAATAAAGTGTACCCCTTGTCAAGGACATTTTAAGAAGAAGGGGTTTTGATTTTTGTA
>CAZMND010000050.1:0-15052 GCA_964567585.1 uncultured Lachnospiraceae bacterium | reverse complement strand
GATATGATGGAGGAGCTTATTATCAATTTATGTGATAATGCCATAAGATACAATGATAAAAACGGCTCGGTATGGGTTAGTGTGAAAAAGCAGGGTGAAAGCGTGGTTTTGTTGGTTAAGGATGATGGAATTGGTATTTCCAAGGAACATCAGGAACGAATTTTTGAACGTTTTTACCGTGTGGATAAGAGTCGTTCCAAGGAAACCGGTGGTACGGGCCTGGGGCTTGCAATCGTGAAGCATATTGTGGCACTTCATGATGCCAGAATCGAAGTGGAAAGTGAAGTGGGAAAGGGTAGCGAAATAAGCATTATTTTTCCGCGGACAATATAAAAAATAAGGGTTAAAAGGAATGTTGTGTCCTTATAACCCTTTGTTGTTTTATTCAGCTGTTTCGCCGGATTCGTCAGTACCTTCGGAGCTTGATGCGGAATTTAAGTATTCAATCAATTCCTGAGTTACAAGCTGTTGATTGGCTGCCTCGTCCTGCTGGTTTTTAATTTTTGTAAGACCACCATCCTGTACAGTAGCGACAATTCCCCAAATCAATAAGCCTGCCACTACAACACCTGCTCCAATCCATGCAACTAAAGCTAATTTCTTTTTGGTTCTGGCTTTTTTTGCGTTGGCTTTACGGTTGGCTTTCTCTTTTTTATATTTGTCGATTTTTGCCTGACTCATATGTTACCTCCTAAGTGGGAACCAAATTCAATTCCCGATAATATAAATATGATAAGGGATTTCTGTTAAGAAAGCAAGAATTATAGTGACAGTTTACAGGGATTTAATAGAAATTTAATTGACTATACATAAAAATGTGGGTAAGATTTTTATGAATGCGAGGGATTGTTATGATTAAAACATTAGCAAAACAGATAAAAGAATACAAAAAAGATTCTATTCTGTCACCAATCTATATAGCCTGTGAAGTAATACTGGAGTTGTTACTACCGTTTATTATGGCTTCTATGATTGATGATGGTGTGGAAGTGGGAAATATGAAGCATATCATAATTACCGGTTCTATTATGCTGGTAGTTGCGATGCTTTCTTTATTTTGCGGTGCCATGTGCGGTAAACATGCAGCCATTGCAAGTACAGGTTTTGCCAAAAATGTAAGAAAAAGTATGTTTGACAATATCCAGACTTTTTCATTTGCCAATATTGATAAATTTTCCACAGCGGGACTGATTACCAGAATGACTACGGATGTGACGAATGTTCAGCAGGCGTTTCAGATGATTATCCGTATGTGTGTAAGAGCACCTCTTATGCTTATAACGGCTATGATAATGGTTGTGATTATCAATGCCAAGCTTGCGCTGATATATCTTGTGGCGCTTATTATACTTGGCGTTGCGCTTTTCTTTATTATTTCCAATGCAAGAAAAGCCTTTATGGAGATGTTCAAAAAATATGATGATTTAAACTCCAGTACACAGGAAAACATCAGTGCAATTCGTGTGGTAAAGGCGTATGTAAGAGAAGACCATGAAATTAGTAAGTTTAAGAAGGCGTGTCTGAATTTGTATTTGTCATCCGTAAAAGCGGAGAAACTGGTTATTTTGAACTCGCCGATTATGATGTTTGTTATGTATGGAAGTATTCTGCTTTTGTCATGGCTCGGTGCACAGATGATTGTGGTAGGAGATTTGTCGACAGGTAACTTAAGCAGTATGTTTACCTATTCAACCAACATCCTTATGAGCCTGATGATGATTTCTATGGTTATTGTTATGCTGACAATGTCACAGGCATCTGCAGAACGTATTGTAGAAGTTTTGAATGAAAAATCAACCATTACAAATCCGGAAAATCCGGTCATGACAGTAATAGACGGTTCCATCCGATTTGAAAATGTACAGTTTTCTTATAATATAGAGGAGCCAAAGTATGTGCTTCATGATATTAATTTGGAAATTAAGTCCGGTGAAACTATTGGTATTTTAGGCGGAACAGGTAGTTCCAAGTCTTCTCTGGTACAGCTTATTCCACGTCTTTACGATGTGACAGAGGGCTGTGTAAAAGTAGGCGGAATTGATGTCAAAGAGTACGATTTGGATGTGCTTAGAAATGAGGTTTCTATGGTGCTTCAGAAAAATGTCCTGTTTTCGGGCAGTATCAAGGAAAATCTCCGCTGGGGAAATAAAGAGGCGACGGATGAAGAGATGATTCATGCATGTAAGCTTGCCCAGGCGCACGATTTTATAGAAAGCTTCCCTGATAAATATGACACACACATTGAACAGGGCGGAACCAATGTTTCCGGAGGACAAAGGCAGAGACTTTGTATTGCAAGGGCGTTACTTAAAAAACCGAAAATTTTGATTTTGGATGATTCTACCAGTGCGGTAGATACCAAAACAGATGCATATATCAGAAAGGCCTTCCGCGAGGAAATTCCGGGCACGACAAAGCTTATCATTGCCCAGAGAATTTCTTCTATTCAGGATGCGGACAGAATCGTGGTGCTCAACGAAGGTCGGATTGAATCTGTTGGTACACACGAAGAACTTCTAAAAATAAGTCCTATTTACCAGGAGGTTTACAATACACAGGTGAAAGGAGGCACAGAAGATGGAAAATAAACAACCAAAAGCAACTCCTATGCCTCATGGACCAAAGGGAAAAAGACAGATGGGGCCGCTGCCAAAACTTGACAACCCGGGAAAATTGATTAAAAGATTACTGGGTTATGTTATGAAAAAATATTGGCTCCATTACCTGATTGTCATTATTTGTATTATTACTTCGGCGATTGTAAATGTGCAGGGATTTTTATTTCTGGGAACCTTGATTGATGATTATATTAAGCCGTTTATCGGACAGCAGAATCCGGATTTTGGGGCTCTAGCGTCGGCAATCGGAAGAATGGCAATTATATACGGAATCGGTATTGTGGCAAACTTTTTACAGGCGCGACTTATGATAAATGTAACACAGGGTACGATGAAAAGTCTTCGTACGGATGTGTTTACGCATATGGAGTCATTGCCGATTAAGTATTTTGATGCACATGCACATGGCGATATTATGAGTGTTTATACCAACGATATCGACACTCTCCGCCAGTTAATCAGCCAGAGTATTCCGCAGACGATTTCAGCCATTGCATCCATTGTTAGTGTGCTGATTTCTATGATAAGTCTGAATGTGCCGTTGACGCTCGTTTCACTGGTTATGGTGTTTGTGATGATGACCGTCACAACGAAAATCGGTGGAAAAAGTGCCGGCTATTTTGTAAAACAGCAAAAGAGCATCGGTGAAGTAAACGGATATATTGAAGAAATGATGGAAGGTCAGAAGGTTGTTAAGGTATTTTGTCATGAAGAAGAAAATATGGAAAAATTTGAGTCATTGAATGAGGATTTGTTCCATAGTTCTTCCAATGCAAACGTGTATGCCAATATACTTATGCCGATTATGGGTAACCTTGGAAACATTACCTACGTGTTGATCGCCATTGTAGGTTCTGCGTTGGCGATTTCCGGTATTTCCGGTGTATTTACGCTGGGTAATCTGGTATCCTTCTTATCCTTAAATAAGTCATTCAACCAGCCGATTTCACAGGTGTCAATGCAGATTAACTCAATTGTTATGGCGCTTGCGGGAGCACAGAGAGTTTTTGCGCTTTTGGATGAAGATGCGGAAGTGGATGATGGATATGTGGAGCTTGTGAATGCCAAAGAGGAAAATGGCAATATCGTGGAAACTGCAGAGCACACAGGTATTTGGGCATGGAAACATTTTCATCAGGCAGACGGAACTACGACTTATAAGAAGCTTGAAGGTGACGTCGTGTTTGACGATGTTGATTTCGGCTATACCGATGAAAAAATTGTACTTCACAACATCGATATTTTTGCCCGCCCGGGTCAGAAGATTGCCTTTGTCGGTGCTACAGGTGCTGGAAAAACAACTATTACAAACTTAATCAACCGTTTTTACGATTTACAGGATGGAAAAATCCGATATGACGGTATTAATGTGAATAAAATTAAAAAGGCTGACCTTAGAAAATCACTGGGTGTGGTTTTGCAGGATACACAGCTGTTTACGGGTACGGTTATGGAAAATATCCGCTATGGCAGACTGGATGCTACGGATGAGGAAGTGATGGCGGCAGCCAGACTTGCCAATGCCGATTATTTTATCAATTTGTTGCCGCAGGGGTATGATACGATGTTGACGGGAAATGGAGGCAATTTATCTCAGGGACAAAGACAGCTTCTTGCCATTGCAAGAGCGGCAGTGGCAGATCCGCCGGTGCTTATTTTGGATGAAGCAACTTCCAGTATTGACTCCCGTACGGAAAAAATCGTACAGGAGGGTATGGACAGATTGATGCACGGAAGAACCGTATTTGTCATTGCCCACAGATTGTCTACCATTATGAATTCCGACGTCATTATGGTGCTGGATAAGGGTCACATTATTGAACGTGGTAATCACGAAGATTTAATTGGGAAAAAAGGTGTTTATTACCAGCTCTATACAGGTTTACTTGAGCAGGATTAACACCGGGAGTTTTTATGAAATTTCTATTGGTGGCTTTGAATGCCAAATTTATTCATTCCAACCCTGCTATTCACAGCTTACGTGCTTATGCAGGGGATGAATATCAGGATAGTATTGAATTAGCAGAATATACGATTAACAATGAGTCCGGTACAATTCTGGCTGACCTTTATAAAAGGCAGCCGGATGTAGTGGGCTTTTCCTGCTATATATGGAACTGGAATATGATAAAGGATCTGACGAGAGAATTTCATAAGCTGATGCCAAATGTTCCTATCTGGCTTGGTGGGCCGGAAGTCAGTTTTATGGCAAGGAATATTTTGGATGAGAAAAAAGAAGTAACAGGCATTATGATAGGAGAAGGGGAAGAGACTTTCCTGCATCTTTTGAAGTATTATTTAAAAGAAGACGGTTTTACGGACCTTTCTACAATATCAGGAATTGTGACAAGAGAGAACGAATATAGAGAAAGACCACTTCTTGATATGGATACACTTCCTTTTTTGTATTCGGATTTGAGTGCTTTTGAAAACCGTATTATATACTACGAAAGTTCAAGAGGTTGTCCGTTCAGGTGTAGCTATTGTCTTTCTTCTGTAGATAAAACGGTTCGCGTCAGAGATTTTAATCTGGTGAAAAAGGAACTGCAGTTTTTCCTGGATAACAAAGTATCGCAGGTAAAATTTGTGGACAGGACGTTTAATTGTGTGCACGAGCATACAATGAATGTCTGGCAATATATTTTGGAGAATGACAATGGCGTCACAAATTTCCATTTTGAAGTGGAAGCGGATATTTTACGTCCGGAGGAAATAGAACTTTTATCTAGGATGAGACCGGGACTTTGTCAGCTTGAAATTGGTGTTCAGACTACAAACCCTGTAACTTTGAAAGAGATACGCCGTAATATGGATATTGGAAAACTTCGAAACATGGTGGAAACGATTTTGAGCTTTGGAACAGTTCATATACATCTGGATTTAATTGCAGGGCTTCCTTATGAAGACTATGTGAGTTTTGCAAATTCCTTTAATGAAGTGTATTCTATGAAGCCTCAGCAGCTTCAACTTGGGTTTTTGAAGGTTTTAAAAGGTGCATATATGCATGAAAAAGCCGCGGATTACGGAATTTCTTATCTGGATAAGTCGCCTTATGAAGTATTATTCACAAAATGGCTTACGTTTGAGGAAGTTGTTAAACTTAAGCGTATCGAAGAAATGGTTGAGATTTATTACAACAGTAACCAATTTACCCATACTCTGCCGGTGCTTGAAAAAGAGTTTGAATCACCCTTTGAGATGTATGAAAAACTGGCACAGTTCTATGAAGAGAAGGGTTACTTTGTAAAAACACCGTCCAGAATGTATCGGTATGATGTACTCCTTGAATTTCTTGTGACAGTTGTGTCACAAGAAAAAGACACACTTTACAGAGAATTATTACTATTTGATATATATTTGCGAGAAAATGTGAAAAGCAGACCACAATTTGCAAGTTTTCTTGCAGACAACAAAGGAATTGTCAGAACATTTTACGAAAAAGAGGTCGAAAACGCACAATATTTGTCAGGCTATGAACAATATGATGCAAAACAAATGGCCAGAATGACTCATTTGGAGAAATTTACATATCCTGTCTGGAATACGGAATATGACGAGATTATTAAGCCTCTTTGCGAAGAGAGATATGTTTTATTTGATTATAAAGAAAGGAATCCACTGAATTATGAAGCAAAATACACGGGAAATATTACACTTGCTTGATGAAAAGTACGGCAGGGAATATGTGTGTTATTTAAATTATGAAAATGCGTGGCAGTTACTGATAGCAACGATGTTAAGTGCCCAGTGTACAGATGCCAGAGTGAATACTGTAACCGCGGATTTGTTCAGGAAATATCAGAGTATTGAGGATTTTGCCGATGCCGATTTAAAGGAACTTGAGCAGGATATTAAGCCCACCGGTTTTTATCATAACAAGGCGAAGAATATCATTGAATGTTGCAAGAAGCTTCGGGATGAGTTTGGCAGTGAGGTTCCGTCATCTTTAGAGGAACTTACATCCCTTGCGGGGGTCGGAAGAAAGACGGCAAACGTGATTCGCGGTAATATTTTTAACGAGCCAAGCGTTGTGGTAGACACCCATGTAAAGCGAATTTCAAAAAAACTGGGGCTTACAAAAAATGACGACCCTGTCAAAATTGAATTCGACTTAATGAAGGAATTGCCGAAAGACCATTGGATTTTATACAATATACAAATTATCACTTTGGGACGAACGATTTGCAAAGCACCCACGCCAAAGTGTGACGAATGTTTTTTGCAGGATGTTTGCGCGGATTATAAAAAAAGAAATAAAAAGAGAAGTAAAAAATGATACAGGATTATGTTTGTTTGGATTTGGAGACTACGGGGCTGGATCCGAAGACGGATAAGATTATTGAAATCGGTGCAATCAGGGTAAGAGCCGGTGAAATAACGGATACTTTCCAAAGCTTTGTCAATCCGGGGAGGATGTTGCCATCTAAGATTATCGAATTGACAGGGATTTTTGATGATGACTTAAAAGATGCACTGCCTATAGAAGAGGTGGTTCCTATGTTTTTGGAATTTGCCGGGAATGAGTGCATTTTAGGACACAGTGTAATTTTTGATTATTCTTTTATGAAAAAAGCCGTAGTCAATATGGATGGAAAAAATAAGTACGAAAAAATGGGGATTGATACTTTGAAGATTGCGAGAAAGCATCTGGCTTCTTTGGAGAGCCGGAGGCTTTCGTATTTGTGTGAATATTATGGTATCGAGCAGAAGGCACATCGTGCTTTGGGAGATGCTATGGCAACGCACTTATTGTATCAAAAGCTTTTAACGGATTTTTATGATGGGAACGAGAAAGATTTTACCCCGCAACAGCTTATTTATAGTGTGAAAAGAGAAACACCGATAACAAAAGCGCAAAAAGAAAGGTTATCAAAGCTGATAACCCTTCATAATATTGATTATTTGTATGATTTGGACCGCCTTACAAGAAACGAGGCGAGTCGTATTACAGATCAAATTCTTTCAACATACGCTCGATAGGTTGTTTCATTGCTGAATTTAGTGAATCTGTCTTTGCTTTTAATGAATCGAGTTTTTCCTTTTCGCCATTTTTTACATAAATTCCGGCTAAGAGGCGATAGGTTCCGCTGATATCGGTACCGGTTTCTACGGCAAATTCCAGAATGGTTACACATTCGTTTTCGTAGCCGTTATCGTAAAGGTACGAAGCCCACAATTGCAAGGTTCTTGCCAGGTGAGTGTAGCATTGGTCATAATGGGTTAAAAGAGGTAAATTGGCAACGCCGTATTTTAGTTTTAAATCGGTATTGGAAATTCCTGTTAAATTGACAATTTTTTCCTCAGAAAGATGGCAGATGGCTTCATGGAATTCTTTAACCTGCTCATCGGAAGCCATCGTGTCCATAGGAAATGTTTTCAGAGGAATTGTGATGAATACGAGGTCGTCCAGACTTTTTTTTCTGGTGGAGTTGGCCTCACGTTCCCTTGCCCAGTATTCTTTTTGCTTTTTTTCATCATATCGGGAGTGTTTTTTGATTTCGTACTGAAGCCACACAAGGAATACCACAAAAATCATAAAACTTGCAAAAACAGAGAAGTTCATATATAATATCCTTTCAGTAGATTGAGGTGATAATATGTTTAATTTTAATAACAAAAAAACTCAAAGAGTAATTTCGACAATTATTATTGTAATTGTTATTGTTGCGATGTTAGTTCCTACTTTAACATATTTCCTGTAGGGATTCAATTGATTTCATTTTAGAAACGAGGCGTGTATGAAGAAGATTGTTTTAAAGATCTCCATATTGTTAGTGACCGGATTTCTTGCACTTGGCAGTGAAATGACGGCTTATGCAGAAGAAGAATATACAATCTTAGAAGGTATTTATGCTGATGAGCTGGACTTGTCGGGTCTTACTCCCGACGAGGCGAAAAAGAAGGTATATGACTATGTGGCAGAGCTTGGTGAGGCAGAAGTTAAATTACTTACGGTGAATGACCAGGAAGTGACTGCTACTATGGCGGATTTTGGTCTTAACTGGACTAATCCGGAAATGATTACTGAAGCTGCAAGTCATGCAAGAGGCGGCAATTTTGTACAAAGATACAAAGCAGAGAAAGAACTTCAGGTAAATAATGTTGTTTACAACATTGAACTGAGTGTGGATAAGGATGAAATTAAAGAGGTTATCGAAGCTGACTGTTCTAAATATAATGTAAAAGAAATAGATTATACATTGAAACGATCTAATGGTCAGTTTACCGTTATTGAAGGTCAGATTGGTTACAGCGTAGATGTGGAAACGTCTACCGATAAAGCATATCAGTTTCTTATGGAAGAGTGGGACCGCAGTGATTGTCAGATTGCAATGAACATTGTGGAAACACAGCCAAAGGGAAGTGTGGAAGAATTATCCAAGGTGAAGGATGTTCTTGGAAGCTATTCAACAAGCTTTGCCACATCCGGTGTGGAAAGAAGTGCCAATGTTGAAAATGGGGCCAGATTGATTAATGGTGCGGTAATATATCCGGGAGAAGAATTTTCTACATATGAATTGGTTTCTCCGTATACTTATGCAAATGGTTATTATCCGGCAGGTTCTTATGTAGGCGGACGTGTGGTGGATTCTATGGGCGGTGGTATCTGTCAGGTTTCTACAACGTTATATAATGCCGTTCTGCTTTCAGAACTGGAAATTACGGAAAGACATAATCATTCTATGATTGTTGGATATGTAAGTCCTTCTTCAGATGCTGCGATTGCGGAATCGGCAGGAAAAGATTTCAGATTTATAAATAACACAGATTATCCGATTTATGTGGAAGGCGTTACCACACCGGATAAACAGGTGATTTTCAATATTTATGGTGCCGAATACAGAAGTACAAACAGACAGGTTCGATATGAAAGTGTCGTTGTTTCTACAGATGTGCCAACCAATGAAGTAATTTATGCAGATCCCAGCCAGCCTGTTGGGTATGTAAAGGTACAGTCGGCATATACAGGGTACAAAGCAGAACTTTGGAAGATTGTAACGGTAGATGGTGCAGAGGTTTCCAGAACAAAGGTAAATACAAGTAGCTATATGAAGTCGCCGCGAAGCGCCACAGTTGGTACAGCAACTGATAATCCGCAGGTTTTAGCAGAGATTAATGCGGCTATCGGTACCTCTAATATTGAGCATGTTAAGCTGGTTGCTTCTATGCTTGCATCGGGACAAATTATAGCAAATCCTGATATTTAAATTGTTTACAGGTGGTTTTTATGAGATTAGGGAAAGTGTCAGACAGCGTATTAAAGCGTTCAGTCTTAAAAAAGATAAAAACCCATAGAGAAGAAGTTATTTTAGGCGCAGCTTTAGGGGAAGACTGCGCTTTTTTACGGTTTGAAGAGGGCGATTTGGTCGGTGTTACAACCGATCCGGTTACTTGTTCAAAGTTTGGTTCGGGGAAAACGGCAGTTTACAATGTGACCAATGATTTGGCCGCAGGTGGTGCTATGCCTGTGGCGGTTTTGGTGTCCGCTCTTTTCCCGAAAAAGACCACTGAAGAAAAAATAAAAGCCCATATGGAAGAAATAGAAGATGCCTGTAATGCATTAAATGTGCAGATTGCGGGCGGACATACGGAAATAACCGATGCGGTTACAAGACCGGTACTTACCTTGACGGGTATCGGCAAGGCTAAAAAAGAAGATATTACTCTTACAGGGAACGCAAAGCCGTTTCAGGATGTGGTTATGACTAAGTGGATTGGACTGGAAGGAACTTATCTTTTGGCAAAGGAACGTAGAGGTGAGCTTTTGTCAAGATATCCGGAAAGTATGATAGATTCCGCAGAGGAATTTGAAAGATTCTTATCTGTAGTACCTGAGGCTGCCACCGCCGTTAAGTCCGGCGTTTCGGCGATGCATGATGTGTCAGAAGGCGGTGTTTTCAGTGCCCTTTGGCAATTGGCAGAAAGCTCAGGCGTTGGACTTGAAATTGATATGAAGAAAATTCCCGTTAAGCAGGAAACGATTGAAATTTGCGAGTTTTTCGGATTGAATCCGTACTATTTTGTGTCGGGTGGTGCTTTGCTTATTGTGACAGACAACGGACACGATTTGGTAAATGAACTTGGAAAACAGGAGATTTTTGCAACGGTTATCGGAAAGACTACCGATGGTAATGATAGGGTAGTTATGAACGATTATGAAAAAAGATTTTTAGAGCCGTCCCAGTCGGATGGATTACATCAAATGTTTGAATAAAGGAGAGTAAATCATGAGAGAACAGATTTTAAAAACTATCGAAAAAAACAGCCGTATTTCTATGAAGGAATTGGCAGTTTTGCTCGGAAAAGAAGAAATAGACGTGGCCAATGAAGTGGCGGCGATGGAAGCGGAAGGCGTTATCTGTGGATATCACACACTTATTAACTGGGAACAGACTTCCTTAGAAAAAGTAAATGCATTAATCGAAGTACGTGTTACACCACAGCGTGGACAGGGCTTTGATAACATTGCGGAAAGAATTTACAAATATCCGGAAGTACACGCCGTATATCTGATTTCAGGAGGATATGATTTACTGGTTTCTTTGGAAGGAAAATCCTTGAAAGAAATTTCAAGCTTTGTATCCGATAAATTATCAACTTTAGATTCCGTGCTCAGTACAGCGACACATTTTGTCCTCAAAAAATATAAAGACCACGGAACAATTTTGTCCAAAAAAGAAGATGATGAAAGAGAGAAAATCACACCATGAGAAATCCGTTAGCTGATAAAGTCGTTGAAATCAAACCTTCAGGTATCCGTAAGTTTTTTGATATCGTAAGTGAAATGAAGGATGCTATTTCACTTGGTGTTGGTGAACCTGATTTTGATACTCCATGGCACATTCGTGATGAGGGTATTTATTCCTTGGAAAAGGGTCGTACCTTCTATACATCCAATGCAGGTTTGAAAGAATTGAAAATGGAAATCTGCAATTATATGAAGAGAAAACAGAATATTGAATATGACTTTAAAGATGAAGTTATTGTAACCGTTGGTGGTTCGGAAGCGATTGATATTGCCCTCCGTGCGATGCTTAATCCGGGTGAGGAGGTAATTATTCCACAGCCTTGCTATGTTTCTTATGAACCATGTGCGGTTTTGGCAGGTGGTGTACCTGTAATTATCGATTTGAAGGCAGAAAATGAATTCAGATTGACTGCCGAAGAATTGGAAGCAGCCATTACAGATAAGACAAAATGTCTTATTCTTGCTTTTCCAAACAATCCGACAGGTGCAATTATGACCAAGGAAGATTTGGAAAAGATTGCAAAAGTTATTATCGAAAAAGATATCGTTGTTATTTCCGATGAAATTTATGCGGAGCTTACATATGACAGGGAACACGTATCCATCGCTTCTCTTCCGGGAATGAGGGAGAGAACGATTTTAATTAACGGTTTCTCAAAGGCTTACGCTATGACAGGCTGGAGACTTGGTTATGCATGTGGTCCTGCAAACATCATTGAACAGATGACAAAGATTCATCAGTTTGCTATTATGTGTGCTCCTACAACCAGTCAGTACGCTGCAGTAGAAGCCTTGAAAAATGGTGACGAAGATGTAAGAGAGATGCGCGAAGCATATAACCAGAGAAGAAGATATCTGGTAAATGCATTCAGGGAAATGGGTCTGGAATGTTTCGAACCATTCGGAGCATTTTATGTATTCCCTTGTATCAAAGAATTTGGTATGACAAGTGATGAATTTGCCACAAGATTTTTGGAAGAAGAAAAAGTGGCTGCTGTTCCGGGTACTGCTTTTGGTGACAGTGGGGAAGGTTTCCTTCGTATTTCATACGCATACTCACTTGATAACTTAAAGATTGCTATGGAGCGTTTTAAACGTTTTGTAGATAGACTTCGTGCAGAGAAAAATAATCAGTAAGGAAAAAACATATGAACATAGTTTTATTTCAGCCGGAAATTCCGCAAAATACGGGAAATATCGGAAGAACCTGTGTTGCTACGGATACGACCTTGCACTTAATTGAACCGCTGGGTTTCCGTCTAGATGAAAAAAGTTTAAAAAGAGCCGGAATGGATTATTGGAGTCAGTTGGATGTCAGAAGATATATGAATTTCGAAGAATTTCTTGAAAAAAATCCGAATGCAAAAATCTGGATGGCAACAACCAAAGCAAAGCACTGTTATTCGGATGTGTCTTTTGGAAAAGACGACTATATTATGTTTGGCAAGGAAAGTGCGGGAATTCCGGAAGAAATTCTGGTAGAAAATGAGGAAACATGTATCCGTATTCCGATGCTTGATAAAATCCGTTCCTTGAATTTGTCCAATTCGGTGGCGATTGTTTTATATGAGGCGCTTCGCCAGAATAATTTCGAATCTATGAGTCTTGAAGGAGATTTACACAGATTACAGTGGAAGAATTGAATAAAAACCTAAGGGCATTTCGTTATATAAAACGAAGTGCCTTTTTGTTTTTAATTAATTTGGCGGAAACGCTATATTTTATTTACCCTCAAAGCACATTTTGTTATAATCGGGTTAAGGGTATTTCGTATTTTGAATGGGGGTAATGGCATGTATGATGTAATCATTATTGGTGGCGGAGTTGTTGGTTGTGCGATAGCAAGAGAATTGGCCGCACAGGACCGGAAAATAGCGCTTTTTGAACGTGCATCGGATGTTTGCGAGGGAACAAGTAAAGCAAACAGTGGTATTATCCACGCAGGTTATGATGCCACGCCGGGGACCTTAAAAGCGAAGCTGAATGTCAAGGGTAATCAGATGATGGAAACTCTGGCAAAGGAACTGGACATTCCGTTCAAAAGAAATGGGTCTTTTGTGCTCTCGTTTGATAAAGAAGGCATCAGCGGACTGCAGAAATTATATGACAGAGGCATTCAAAACGGAGTAAAGGATTTGCGGATTTTATCAGGCGATGAAGTAAGGGAATTAGAGCCGAATGTGAGTATGGATGTGAAGGCAGCTCTTTATGCACCTACCGCCGGAATCGTGTGTCCTTTCGGGATGACCTACGCGTTTGCCGAAAATGCCGTAGTAAATGGTGTGGAAATTTATTTAAATACAGAAGTTACGGATATAAAGAAAAAAGAAGCCGGCTTTACCATAGTCACAGAAAAGGGCGATTTTGAAACCCGGTATGTGATTAACGCAGCAGGCGTTTATGCAGATAATATTCACAATATGGTAAGTAAAGAAAAATTTAAGATTGTACCTAGAAGAGGACAGTACTGTCTTATGGATAAAGCGGTTGGAAATCTCACAAAAGCAACACTTTTCCAGTTACCTACAAAGCTGGGAAAAGGCGTCTTGGTAACACCTACCGTACACGGTAATTTACTTGTGGGACCAAATGCAGAGGATTTGGATGATAAAGACGGCATCAATACAACTGCGGAAGGTTTGGAAGATATTCTGATGCGCGGGGAAAGAAGTGTTGAGCGTTTGCCTAAAAATAAAGTGATTACTTCTTTTGCAGGTCTTCGTGCCAACGAAGGTGGCGGCGATTTTATCATAAAAGAAGCAGAGGATGTGAAAGGTTTTATTGATGTAGCAGGAATTGCCTCGCCGGGACTTTCGGCTTCGCCGGCAATTGGAGTATATGTTGCAGAACTTATGCAAAAAATTGCACCGGCACCTAAAAAAACTGATTTTATTGCCACTAGAAAAGGTATTCCGAATATGGCAATTGCCACGATGGAAGAGCGAAAACGCCTGATTAAAGAAAATCCGGCTTATGCAAATGTAATTTGCCGGTGTGAACTGGTTACGGAAGGAGAAATTCTGGATGCAATAAAGAGACCTGTGGGGGCTACGACACTGGATGGAATTAAGAGAAGAACGAGAGCCGGAATGGGAAGATGCCAGTCGGGATTTTGTTCTCCGAAGGTAGTGGAAATTCTGGCAAGAGAATTGGGTGTAGAGATTTCCCAAATTAGTAAAATGGGTGGTAAATCGACCTTTATAACCGGAAAAAACAAAGAGTAGCTTAATACTTGGAAATGGGGTATACAGTATGAAGCAGGATATAGTAATTATTGGCGGAGGACCTGCCGGAATGGCTGCTGCAGTGGCAGCCTATGATAAGGGGATTTCGGATATTTTAGTGCTGGAGAGAGATGACAGACTTGGTGGTATTTTGAACCAGTGCATTCATAACGGATTTGGATTACATACATTTAAAGAAGAATTGACAGGGCCGGAATATGCCCAGAGATATATTGATAAAGTAATAGAAAAAAATATTCCATACAAATTAAATACAATTGTAATTGATATTTCACAGACCAGGGATTTGGGAACGGATATATCTTGTGAGCAGACTTATCTGATTACAGCCATGAACAAAGAAGAAGGGCTTTTTGTAATTGAGACAAAAGCCGTTATTTTGGCCCCCACGTTTCCTTGGCGCCCCGGAACTGATGGATCTTTTCGTTGTAGGGAACCAG
>CAZMND010000049.1:0-15521 GCA_964567585.1 uncultured Lachnospiraceae bacterium | reverse complement strand
CTCAATATTAATGTGATTTTTAAATGGAATAAGTCTCACGAAGGCTTCCCCAACATAATAGCTTGGTAATTTTGCCCACAATACTTCTTCTGGTTCACATGAAACACTATCAAAAATCATCTGCCTTAAATTATTGTACATATCAATTATCTCACTTGGATATTTATCTATATAATCTTTCACTTGCTCATTCATTTAAATAACCTCCCTAAATTCAATTTTTCTACTCTCGAGGAATTGTTAGGAAATAGTCCTCATTTTCTTTAAAGCCAATCTTCTCATAAAATCTTTTCTCCCTATTTCTCTATTCCAATCCACTGAATAAACGCAGTTTTGTCCAAACTGTTATAGCCCGCATTTTTGTAAAAATCCAGTGTGCTCTGACTCTTTGAGCCGGTCAATAACATCATCTTATAGCAGTTATTGTTTTCTGCAATTTTTCTTGCATAATTTAAAATTTATATCTGTAGCCTTAATTGCATATCTTTCCAACTTTCCTGTTTTGCATTATGAATCACATCATTCTTGGACAATCTTCCAAGTAGTAGTGGTGATTTCGGGTTATGACTTTTCATATTATTTATAACCGTTTTAGCATCATAATTTGCATAACAATACTTACACAAATGACCACAGGTATTGTAAGCTCCAATATCGCATCCCAATAAACAGCCACATTCAGCTCTTGCACCTTTTACCTTTGGAACTATTAACGAACAATCTATTGCTTTTTCAAATATAGGTACTGTCATACATCCGGTACAATCCACTCCCAAAGGTTCCAGCTCTGTACCTTCCGCACAAGACTTAATTGTTATATTATATTTACTGCCAATACGGACAAATGCTTTGGCAAGTTCTTTTCGTTCATCTTTCTTTACTTCCTTAGCTTCCGGGAAATTACGTAATACCTTTTTATATAAATCAATAAAACTAATAACACAGGTATTTGTATATCCGCATAAACGGCTTGCCATATTCTCAAATTCTTCTATATGTCTCTCTACAGGATATTCCTTTGAAATAAATATAGGATCATATCGCCATCCGATAGAATGAATCCCAACTATTTCCGATAATTCTTTGAAGGACTCCATAACAATTTCTTTTCCCGGCACTTTAGGCTCTATTTCTTTGTCATATGGAGTAATTGTAACAAACCAATATTGTCCATACTCCTTTAATAAATCCATATAAGGCAGAAACGGTGCCGGATTCTTAGTGCAAAAAGAGATAACATCCACTACATCCGGAGAGATATTATATTTTGTCACCTGAACAGGGTTATATGGATTGCGGACCATCACATAACCTTCTTTCAGACGATTTACAAACCATTCCGTATAAAACGCCGGAATATCAGTTCTCATACCTGTATGTAATATCATAGGCTCATCCATTCCTCGCATTTTTCCCACATCATTTTAGCTACTGTTCCATCCTTATCCTGAAATTTCACCCTGAATTTTTTACCGGAAACACGATAAGTCTTTCCCGTCTCAAAATCAATTCCCGCTTTTCCAAGTGCCAAAGAAACCATTCTTTTTGCGCTCTTTTTAGGGCTGATTGTAAACAAATATTTCAAAGCGGAATGATATGCAAAATTTATAAAAGGGTTCGACTCTGCACCAAAATTGCTCCTGACAATTCCCGGCTCAAAAGCCACCGCACTTATTCCCTTATCTCCAAAACGTTCCTGTAACTGTCTTGTAAAAAGAATATTTTGTTAATGTTATTTTCCGCCCTTGCCTTTGCTCTTTATTTCAGCAACTGAAATAGTTGCATAGCTTTCGCTGAAAACATCCCTGAAAATCAACTGATCGCCTTTTAACTCGTTCAGTTCTTCCTGCGACACAAAAAATTGTAATGTCAACTTTGTTCCCGGTGGAACAATATTATTTCCCAGCATTTTATTACGCCACGGATCAGAGATTTTTATATCCTGATATTCGCTCACATAATCGTAAGTCAGATAACCACCGGTTTCACCCTTACAACCGATTTTTGTTTTGCATTCCTTCTCTCCCGGATTGGAAACCGTCACAAAAAAGCGATAACCCACTTCTCCGTCACCGTTTACCATTTTCTCTGCCGACACAGTCTCTACTGTAATCGGTTCTTCCCTATATTTTTCTGACATGATTTCGGAACCTGTGTAATCCCACAAAAAAACAAACTCTACACAAAATAGCAGAAATAAAATTCCGGGTAATTTAAATACTTTTATTACCAATTTAAGAAAACTTATAATTAATGATAACCCTGACATATTACTGTGATACCTCCCATTCCAATGGAATATGATATACACATACTATATCTTCTGAATTTTCAGCATCCCTTTTATATCTGATTTTCCTCATATCATACAACGCAAACACCGCACCTTTTGTTTCATTGGATACTAAATATATCATTTTCCCATTTCCACTATTCAAGTATTCCGTGACCCCTGCAACACTCACTCCTGCTGCATTTAGAACTTCCGTAACAGCTTCCGTCTCCAGCGGCTTTACATATTCACCTGTTGGTAATATCAAATAGGACTCTGTACCATAGCTGGTTCCATAGTAACTGCCATCTGTCACATAAGAAACCGCCAAAAAAGAATACCCCTCCGGCGTATATTCCTTTAGTCCTTCTATAATTTCACAATCCCAAATCTGAACAGCAGCCCCATCAAAATAGATGTCTGCTTGAGGTTCTACTATCTTTGCTTGTAAAATACCTAAAGGCTCTTCATATTTTTCTTTTTGGACTGCTATATAGATCTGCGAAGCAACAAATGCACCAATCATTAATACAAGCATCAC
Organism: uncultured Lachnospiraceae bacterium; assembly: GCA_964567585.1. GTDB lineage: Bacteria > Bacillota > Clostridia > Lachnospirales > Lachnospiraceae > CALZKI01. Next base: position 12,708 of record CAZMND010000049.1, on the reverse strand, counting down.
CAGACTGCCGATTAACTGATATCTAAACGCACTTTTTTCCTGTTCCGTTCTTACAACCTTACGCTTTATTTTAGCCGTGTCCGTGCCACACTGCGGACAGACACTTCCTCGCTTTTCAATATCAAAAGGCGCACTGCATTTTGGACATTTAATTAACATTTTTACTTCCTCAATTAGTTCTGTTTTTCAATCAACGTCTCAACATACTCTTCTTCCAACACAATCACAGGCCTTACTCCCATAAGAGATCCGCAGGCATACTCACTGTGAAAATTGTCCGTTTTCGAAAGCCCTGTTCCGGCACACACAATCTCGCACACTCTGTCGCCTTCAGTTCTCGTGGCCCAATATGTACTTCGCACGCCCTGCTCGTAATACTCGTTATAAATTCCCGTTCCTTCCAATAAAACCGCGTTTTCACAAGGAACTGCCGATAAAACAAAATTCTGCTCTACAAGGTATTCTAAAACCTCTTCGTAGCTTAATAAAAAGACCTTATCCGTGGTTTCAACACTCTGACCGCTTTTATAATTTGTCACAACCTTCGTTTCCACCAGTTGTGCTTTTTCTTCTTCGGTAAAAGCATATAAAAAGCCCGCCCGGGTTTCATAACCATTCTCATATAAAGACATGGCGTCCTCTATCGGAAGAGCCCCTTCATATGTAACTATGGCAGAATCGGAATTGAGCCAGCTTCTTATATTGGCACTCTCCCAATCAGAACTACCCCAAAAGTTTCTAAGCTGCTCGTCCGTATATTCATCCGATTTGCTTTCGCTGTAATAAACTTCTCCATCTTGGGCACGCATACCGCTTTCTGCTCCGTCGTATGGAAAAAAAGCAACAATATTATCCGCAATACAAAGTACCGTTTTATTTTCATCATCCACATTTATAACAGTCCAGTTTAAGGCTTCCTTGGAACTGCCGGTCAAGTCTATGTTTCCGTATGTAAACGTATCCCCAACGACTATCTGCTCTTTGTCCCTGTTAAAGAAAAGAATAAGTCCGACAATCAGTAAAAGAACTGCCACCGCATCAAAGCCCCAAATCCACTTTTTAGACTTCTTCTTTTTGGGCTTTGAGTCGGTTGTCTCCGTCTTCTTAGCCGGCTTTTTATCCCTTATATTTTTTACAATCTCTACCAGTTCGGCATAACCCTTTTCTTTTCCGGGCACAAACCACTGGGTAGACGCAAGAAAATATTCCATAGATTTGGAAAGCGTGGTTTCCTCGTGCTGATACACAACTATCGGCAGTTTTCTGCTTACTGCGCGTTCCACCTCTCTAAGCACATGCTGGGATTCGTTGGCTGCCCCAGAAAGACACAGGAAAAACACCTTACATTCTTCTATGCCTTTGATAATTTCTCCGCCGTACTCTTTTCCAACTTCAATGTTTCTTGGTGCAATCCAACAGCTGACTCCTTCTTTCTCAAAGTATGCGCATATTTCATTTGCAATCTTCTCATCTTTTGACGAATAAGATATAAAAATATCTGCCATATCTTCCTCACATTTATTAAATACTTAAGGCCGCATCTGACAATGTACAGACACGGCCTATGCTAGGCTCATTTTATCACTTTTTTCTGTTAGAGTAAATTATTAGCACATTATTTTTATCCGGTGACGTTTTTCATCCATTTTTTTCTGTAGAATACCACAAAGCCGATGAAGAGTCTCACCACCTCTTCCAGTGAGAGAATAAAATACACCCAGTAAATCGGCAAATGGAAAACAAACGCGGTCAGTAATCCCAGTGGCACGCCAAACACCCACGTTCCGATGGCATCAATCACTAAAGTGTAATGCGTATTTCCACCACTTCTGATGATACCACCGCCCAATATCATATTGAGAATTTTTGCAAAAATAACTGCTGCCAAAGCACATAAAATGTAAATCGTGATTTTTTTTACTTCCGGCTCCACGTTATAGAGTTTCACGTAAAACGGTGCCAGAACCACAATCACTGCAGCGATAATTATGGAACCGATAAATCCCACTTTCATCAAATACTTGGAAATGGAAAATGCCTCATCTTTGTCGTTTTGTCCGAGCCTTTTTCCAACCATAACAACCGCCGCCGAAGAAAGCCCCGAAAACATTCCAATGAACAAGCCCTGCAACGGATTGGTAAGTGTCATCGCCGCCAATGCCTCTTTTCCCATTCGTCCGTAAATGCCGGCGTAAATATTTTCCCCTACACTCCAGGAAAACTCATTCAACAAAATTGGAAATACGATTACAGAGATTTTCTTATAAAAGCTTAACTCTGTCAGCCCCATCAATTTTACTTCCAACTCGCGCTTATGATTTTTGTACATCAAAATCATAATCAAAATTCCGGCTTCCAAAGTTCTGGAAATAAGTGTTCCCCAGGCCGCACCGATGATTCCAAGTCGCGGACAACCAAACTTACCAAAAATCAAAAGCCAGTTAAAAAACACATTCACAAAAACGGCCATTACGCTGACATACATTGGATACTTGCTTTTTTCTACGCTCCGAAACAGCGCCGACAACATCAGCGTCGCCGTCATAGGTATATAACTAATTGCTATGATTTTTAAATATGAAGCCGCCACCAAAACTACATCCTGTTCGTTGGAATAAATACCCATAATAACCTCCGGACACAAAAATCCCGGAACGGTAAACAAAAGTACCACAATTCCCGCAATCAAAGAACAAGTATAAAAGCTTTTGCTGATACCGTTTTTATCCTTGTTTCCGTGATACTGTGCAATCAACACGGAAGCAACCGCTGCCACAGCATTTAACGTAAAAGTCACTAACGTTGAAAATTTTCCGCCAAGTCCGCTTCCCGCGATGCTGACCGTTCCAAGAGTCCCCACCATCAACTGGTCCACAAAGCTATACGATGCCTGAAAAATACTTTGAAGTGTCACCGGCAAACCAATGTCCAAAATTTCCTTCATATACAACCTGTTTTTTGATAAATTACCTGCCAAATCATTCATAATTTCATTCAACCTCTCTTCGGCTTAAGATATTTTTATCTTAACAACATATAGCGATTTTACAATAGGTTAATCGCGTAACCTAATCCAAAAAAAGCAGGTTATTTTTGTGCAAAACAACCTGCTTTTGATATTCTTTGTCTATATTAACTTTTTCACACTGTCCCTTTGTACCAATTCAAGCTGCAGCATTTCCTGTCTTCCTCCGGTAGTTCCTTCAATCAATTCCGATAGTAGCTGTACTGCTTTTTTCGAGCGTTCCGCGAGGTTTTGGGAAACCGTTGTAAGCCTCGGTCTGACACACGCCGCCAGTGGAATATCATCGAATCCCACAACTGAAAAGTCTTCCGGTATTAAAAGCCCCTTATCCTGCAAGAAATTCATAAACTCTATGGCAAGTACATCCGAAGCAAGAAAAGCCGCCGTATAATTTCCAAGTTCTGCAAAAATCTCCTCGTAACGCTTCAAACGTTCTTCCTTAATCGGATTTAAAAGTTTATAATCCTTAGGGTCATATTCCATTCCCTTTTTCTTTATATGCACCCGTAAGACCTAAATATCTGTCATGGTCGCAGTCCTCATCCACATTTGCCATATACATAATTTTAGTGTGTCCCATTTCCAAAAGGTGACGTCCTGCCAGATAACCACCGTGAATATTATCAATTCCCACATCCGAATACTTTTTCATATCGTTACGATATGCATCCACTACCACAAATGGTATGTGCATTTTTTCGCGGAGTTTTTCGTAGTCCACGGCACAATAGCCCATCAAAATAAGCCCTGCCATATTCCACATAGAAGCATATCGGATAATCCGGTTTACATCCGGTTCTTCCTTCAGCATCATAAAATATCCGCTTTTCGTTAGTTCCTTAGAAAGATAATTAAGCATTCCGCTGACAAATGGGTCCTCTATCATTTTACCTTCATAACTGATATCATCCGACAAAACAACACACACGATTTTCGATGTGTTTTGTGCCAAAAGCACTGCTGCCATATTAGGAATATAACCACTCTCTTCCAGTTTTTCCTGTACTTTTGCCACGGTCTTGTCTGATATCTTTTTTGTTTTTCCGTGAATGACATTGGAAACCGTCGCGGTACTGACCCCTAGTTCGTCAGCAATATCCTTAATGGTGATTCTATAGTTTTCCATCTGCTCTTTCCTTGCCCCCAAATTCCTTTTCTATATGCAAATGTTCCGTTTTCGAAATCAAAACATCTTTTTCAAAATCCAGTTCAATTATGTACGGCATCCAATCAATATTTCTTTTTTGATGTCGGCCTTATGAAATGCCGCCGCGCCTCTAATTGTGTCCCTCCTTGGTCAACGGACGTGTCCTGTCTTCGTGGTGGGTAAAATCCGGTTGTGCGTGACGTACGAAATAAATTGTGGTCATTTTTTTATTCCCATTATTTTATTGATTTACAAAGAATGCCAGTCATTGACCGGCATTTCTCATAATAAACTATTCTTCTATCACTACTGTCTGTTATAATAATCGATTCCGTCTTCCGGGCAGAAATAGGTTCTGATGTAACCATCTGTTGCAACAATAACAAGTTCATTTGTGCTTTCCAAATAGTACACGTCATCTCCGTCTTCAGCTTCCTTTTTGTGTAAAGAGTCGCTGTTTTCAACCACGTTACAAGCCGCCTCCAGATAAGACTCGGCTGAGGTAAATCCCATATCTACACCATGTTTATTATAATGGTCATCAAGCAGACTGTCATTTCTGAATTTTAATTCTACTTCCGTATTGGTTGTTACTGTATCATCGCTAAAAATCTTAGCCTTTATTTCATCGCCGAAATATACTACAAATACAATTGCCAGCATTATAATAAGAGCAGCAAGATATGATGCACAACTACCCTTGCGTTTTCCGCCACGATGCGGCGGCTGATGATGCGATGACGGCGGAGTCTGTCTGTTAAAGTCTCTTCTCATTCCATCGTTACGACTCATATCATTATGTCTTTGTGCCCCCGAACGAATCGGAACTCTACGGCCTCCTCCCGTTGCTCCCATACCCGGATTTACTCCTCTGCTTGCTCCGGTTAATGCTCCCTGTGACCTTACCGGTCTTTTTCTTGTCACTTTCATTTGTCTTCTCCTTCTTGCAACTGCTGTGTATTACAACTATTAATTCATCTCCAAATTCTCAGTTACGATTCCAAAAGCCTCAAGTCTTGCTTTAGTAACTTTAATCTGGTAGTTTAATTCTTCATTTTCACCCTTTTCAGCCTTTTTGATACGCTGCAAATTAGCATATTGTTCTATCAAAACATTTATCATTTCTTCCCTTGTCATTGTTTCATCTCCCATCTTCTACACTCCCTTCAAAATCATACTCTATTTAATACTCATTATAGGAAGTTTTTTAATATGTGTAAAGCCTTATTAAATTGTCAAAGTTCAACTTTTTGGGGATTTTTTCAGATTTTCAGATTATTTAGATTTCACGTGTGCAAAGAATAATGCACTACGCTCATAGGTGTATATTACGCCTTCGTACGTAGTGCGTCAAATCCAATATCCAATCCAATTCCCCTAATTTTCTTTACACAACCCATTTTTTTTACTATACTCATATTAATAAATTTTACTGAAAGAAGGTGTATTATGAAAAGTGACAAAATAGTCAGTACGATTATTACCATCTGTGTTCTGCTACCATTTGCAATTCCCCTTTTGATTATGCTTCTTACATTAGTCATAAATGGCGAAATAAACGCAAATGATTATGCAAGAATTACAGATGTGGAATACACGGCTGTAGTTGTGGATGAGCCGGGTAGCGAAGGAAAAGTAGTCGTTACGGAACGACTTACCTACGATATTCACGCCGCATCCAGAAGTAATCTTTTCTGGGAATTATGGCGCGACCTTCCGGAAGATTACGTGGATGGCGTAAAAGTTCATTACAAGGTAAATTCCGTAAAACAGATTATGGATGATGGTACAGAAATAATTTATGAGGAAAGTCCGAAACTCTATTGGGACGACTATGACTATGTCAGCTACAATCCCACATACGGTCCCGGCAAATGGTATCACAGCGAGGGCCCCTATGATGAAGACGCTGCTATGTACGAATGTGTATTTTTCTACGTAGACGGACTTTACCGTGAAGAAGTCGTGTTTGAAGTAGAATATGAAATGTATAATGCGGCTCTTCGATATAACGACTGTTCCGATTTGTATCTGGCACTTTATTCAGAGGAAACCATCAATTATCTGGAATCCTTTAAGGCACAGATTTTGTTCCCTAATAAAGATATGCCAAGTCCCGGAAACTACGATGTGTATACATATGGCACAAATGCCAACAGTTTCCCTGTGGAAGAATCCTCTACAAAAAATCCGGGCTACTATACCTTCTCTTTTGAACTTGATGAAGATGACCTTAAATTTAAATCCTATAATGAATATATTGAATTTGACTTAGTATCCTATGGCGCAGATAAACACATATTCACAGAATATGCTCCTTCCAATTATTATTCAAATGATGATGTTTTGGAAGAAATTTATGACGAGCAACGTGATTATGCAAATACACCTGCTAAGTTCTTTACAGCTAAAATTGTTGTGCTACTTTTCGCAATCGGCGGTTCGGTTTGCATCCTTGTATATGTGTTAAGAACAGATGCAAGAATGAAAGCAAAGTATGTTTTCTACAATGCTTCTTTGGATATAGATTACTTCAGGGATATTCCAAGCGATTTGGACCCGAATTTTGCAGCAGCTTTAGTTCATTGTAAACACAAGCCGCCAAAAGATGATTCCGGAGTATACTCGGCAATCCTTTTGAGTCTTGCAAGAAAAGAATACATTGGGCTTAACGAATGTGGAAAAACGGTATTAATTAAAATTTTGAAAAAACCCGCACCTGTAGTTCCTGTGACTCCGGTAATGAATGCCGGTTTCGGATATTCGGGCGTGAACTCCCACGATTGGGATACTGATTGGGATGAACCTAGCGTGGTAACAGAAAGTTCCGGCATAAGTTCTTATATATCCGGCACAAATACCTCTACGGTAGAAACACCAATTATGGATGCACTAAACCAAGAACCCGAAATTCCGGAAAAGGAATATGAACCTCTTACCCTTTGTGAAGAGTATTACTTTAACCTCCTTGTCCGTCACGCAAATGGAGATTCCATCCTTATGAACCATTTCCAGACACGAGTATCTTCTGACTATGCAAATACAGATGCTTTTGCCAGAAATATGGAAAACTCCATCGTGAATATCGGTGTAAAGGACGGTTACTTCCAAAAAGCAGATTATACTGCACCACAAAAAGAAATCCGTTCCAAAGCAACTGCGCTAACAGTAGTCGGTGTTTTGGTTGTTATTTTAGCCAACATTATATCAGGCTCAACACGAATGGATCTGGCTTTCGGCGCATACTTTATTTTTGGTATCGGCTGTATTATCGGTGCAATATTGCTTAGAAAAAAAGCACACAAATATGTACTTCTTACACAATACGGTGAAGACGAATATGCAAAATGGCGCGGTTTATATAACTTCTTAAACAGCGATACATTAATCAGCGACCGTACCTATGTAGAATTGCCTATGTGGGAAAAATATCTGGTATACGCATCTGCGTTTGGAATTTCTGAGAAAGTAATCAAAGCAATCGGTATCAGATGTCCTGAGGCAAGTGAAAGTGCTATTTTAAGTAACAATTGCTATCGTTCAAGACGTATTCACCATTCAAGCCGTTCCTTCCGTTCGGCTGTCCGTTCCGGCCAGGGCGCTGCAAGAAGCGGCGGCAGTGGCGGTTTTGGCTACGGCGGCGGTGGTCGTGGTGGCGGCGGCGGTGGCGGCGGTCACTAACCCAACTAACGCTTATATTATTGTCAAACAAAAAACCGATTCCAGGGGCTTTACCTTGGAACCGGTTTTATTTTACCGTATTATATTAAAACTGAACTCTTGGAGCATCTTTAGCTTCATCATCCGTATTAAACAATTCTTCTTCTTTGAATCCGAAAATACCTGCTACCAAATTGCCCGGAAACATCTGAATTTTATTGTTGTAAATAGTCACTGCATCATTATAGAACTGTCTTGAGTATGTAACCTTATCTTCTGTTTCAGAAAGCTCATCCTGTAACTTTAAAAAGTTCGTATTTGCTTTCAACTCCGGATAACTTTCTGCAACTGCAAACAATGATCTCAAGTTTGATGTTAACTGATTATTCATCGCAAGCTTTTCACCATTGGAAGAAGCATTCATATAACCGCTTCGGCTGGCTGCGACATTTTCCAGTAATTCTTTTTCATGTGTTGCAAAGCCTTTTACAGTTTCCACCAGATTCGGAATCAAATCAAATCTTCTCTGCAACTGTGTGTCAATTTGTGCAAAAGCATTTTTCACCTTATTTCTCAGGCGTACTAATTCGTTGTATGTAGTAATAACAAATACAACGATAGCAACAACTATTACACCACCAATAATCCATCCTATCATATCAGTCTCCTCCATTCATAAATTAATCGCATTATAACACCTCTGAAAATTTTACGCAATCCTTGTCTTTTAGCAGACAAAAATATCTTTCATCTGCAGATTGTCAAAATCAATTTGCATCGCTTGTTCCAGTTCTTTCTTTGTAAACGTTTTATATATGGTTTTAGAAATATATTTTTCCGCCGTATCAATAATAGACTTATAATCCGCTATATCATCCGGAAAATAAATTCCGCCCTTGTACTTATTTTTTAACATCCAGCAGACTGCCGCAAGTGCGGACATTGCAACGGGAGTAATTGTAGGGGTCTGCCAATATGAGGCTTTCTTATCTTTGTTTAAAAAGTCCGTTTCCACTCTGTTTCCAACCCAGACAGGCTCAAAATTATCCCCCATCAGAAGCACTCCCACATACTCCGTTCCCCGAGAAATTTTCTCCTGATATAAAATCTCAAAATTCTTCGGGTAAACATATCCACGAATGATGGTCGTTCCGCTCTCGTTTTCCACATCCTGCGGCTTGTTCGGGTCGGGATTTGGATACTCATTTACTTTTGCCTTATGAAAATAATTACTTGCATAGTCGCAAGGCTTATAAATAAACATTACCGATGGCCTGTAAATCGTCTGCTCTCCCTCTTTTACTTCCAGGCTTTTGGCAATCGTAATGGTTTCCTCGTGTGGCACTAAAAAACCTTCAAATTTTCCACCCGGGTATACCGTCCGACATTTTTTATCCGCCGCAATTTTTTTGAATTCCAAAAATCCCTTTTCCCTATCCACTAAATTGCATTCATCCGGGAAATCATTTTTTTCATGGGTTCCAATGTTCGCCGTAGCTTCACTTAGCATTTCAAACCAAAAGGAATCGGTACACCATGTACTAAATAGTTTATTATCGTCGTACTCGCCTTTAACCTCTTGCAAATCAATGTCATTTACATGAATCATTTTCACGCCTAAAGCCTTAGCCGCCTCATTAAATCTTCCTGCCTTAACAAGTTCCTTCAAGTGCTTGTCCTTTTTATGTTGGGTGTTCACAACGTATTCGATAGCCGCCTTCACAAAATGAGAGACAAGCCCCGGATTGTTACCGTGCTGTAAAACAATCGGATACTTGTTTGTATTCCGGCTTTTCGCGTGTTTTTCTTTTATGCCGGCCTTTAACTCATTTTCCTCAAAAATACTATACCAGTGGTCAGGCCAGTCCGCCTCGCCTGTATTCAGATACATAATATTTCTTTCGGCACACCACTCCAAAATATCTCTTGTTCCAACCGTGTCCGCAAAATCAATCAATAAATCTCCTTCGCCAAGATAAGGCTCAAACACCTCTTTAAAGTTATCCCGAGTCACTTCACGGACAATAAAATTCGACACCATTCCACCAAGATTTACAAAAGCATCAAATTCAAATTGATCCATTGTAATAACAAAATATTTGTTTTCATTAAACCTGATTTCTTTTAAAATCTTCTCATAAAAACTTTTTCCCACGGCTCCAAAACCAAACTGGACAATTCTGCCTTCAAATTTTATCAACGTCCTATACCCCTAATCTTTTTCTTTAAAAAGCGGTTTCCTAATCCCGACCTTTTTTGGTAGTTCATATCTGTCCGTTAAATAGATTTCAATTTTTCTTTTTTGGTATTCATACAAAATCTTCTTTAAATCTTTCGCTACAGAGGCACCTACCACAATCACTTTGCAAATTCCGTTCGTTACCAGATACTCTGCCGACGGCAAATCCTGCGGATATACATCCCAACTGTTGTCAAACACCGACACATCCATTTTGTATCTTTGAAGACGATTTCTGTCCGTCAAAAAAGCCGGCAAGGCATGGTCTTTTATTGGGATTTTGGCAAGTTCTGCTGCCCCGAGAGCCAGTGCAATTCCCGCAGACTGATTATCTACCGTAGCTCTGGAACCCTTCTGTTCCGCCGTTCCATTGTAAATAGGAATAGGTCTGAAACCTTCCCCGGCAAGTGCCAGTCCTTCCTTCACACTTTCCATTCCCGGCAAATCCACAATAATCGCAGTGTTCTCACAATTCGGCTCTAAATAACTTATATTCGGTATGGAAAAATCGGAATAATTGTACACCTTAGAATACGAACTCATCTCCACAAAAGGAACGGGACGAACCCAGTCCACCCACTTTTTGCCCGCAGGAGCCCATATTTTATACATATCTTTAACCGTCATTTTCTTCACCGCCTTCTTCAATCAAAACAGGGATATCCGCAGCGTTGGAATCAATTCGTGGCGTAGTACTTATTCTTGCATAATACCCTGCGTGCGTACCTTCCACAGTATAAGAGCCCAAACACACATGATAACTCTCCCCATTTTCACCGGATAAAGGTCTACTGTGAAACTGCTTCTGCGCCAGATATTTCTTTGGATGTTTCTTTACATCCGCCAGAATTTTCTTGTATTCATCACCCTTACAAGCTTCTTTTATGGAAATTTTCTCACCCACTCTTCCACACGCAGGTTTGAAAATATATCCTTCTTTTCCCTTTACATCCTTTACTTCCAACGTATCCGGAAGAAGTTCTCTCCATGTCGTAAGTGTGATTCCCATTTCTTCAAGCACATCCCAAACAAGCGGAAAACGCTTTGTCTGGGCATACATCGCAATGGGATGATTACATGAAACCGTAGTGGTATCAAAATACCCTTGCCAACGCTTTGGCTTAATATCCGTAAGCCACTCAAGTGGCGTAAACCGGAAAATCGCATCCAATTTTCCCTCGTTCCCATCCAGAATACTGTATGCAATATTCTTATCAAACCTGATGTGGTCCGCCGCCGCATAAATGACCTGAAATCCTTTTTCTGTAAGTCTGTCGCCCAAAAACTGCATCACCTGTCTGTCATCACTGTAGCTGGTACAATGCACCATCATAATTCTGCCATTTTGGGGCACCTTTTTTGCAATGGCATCTGCCATAATTTTGCCAAAATTTATGGAGTCGAATTTTTCATCCTTTAAAAGTTCCATAGCAGCCTTTGGCATAAAAGAAGCTTCCGCAAATCCCCCCGGAACATCACTGTTTACTTCGCTGACTGCCCATTTTCCTTCCATCGTCGGATGAAAGTCGTAGCGCATCAGCCTTATATGCTTATCCGGCTCATAATTTTTCATATTCTTTATTTCTTTACTGACTTTCTTCGGCAATGCAAGAGGTTTTAAAAGTTCCTGATGTTCATTTAAAAACTCTTCTGCAGCCCTTGTTTCCTCATCCAGTTTTTCGGTCAGCTTTCTCAGTTCCTCGTGTTCTTTTTTTGTAATAACCAAAGCACATTTTGCGATAGTATTACTGTCCAAAAACTGCGGGTCCCATTTATAGCAGTCAAACATCAAAGCAAGTCTGTATTCATCATATTTATCTTTCGGAATGGGTACTAATCTCATAAGATTCCTTTCGCAAATAATTATCTGCCATCTCTCTGGATGAAAAGATATGTATTTCCTTCCCTTCTGCCTCGTCAATTAATTTTCGAATCATCGGGTTATTACTTGTACTAAAATTCTTAACAAATTCAATAAATTCTTCGTCAGGCTCAGTCTCAAACCAAGGCATATCCTCCCTCGGTTTTCCCCTACGCTCTTTAATTCCTGCTAAACATACATCTAACGGATAATCCAACCAAAAAACAGTGTCGCACTGGCTAAATCTTAGTGGAAGAGTTCTGGCATAATTTCCGTCTAAAATCCATTCATCATTCGCCATAATCTGATTCAATTTTGTATCAAATTCTTCCTCTGAGCATATGGTTTTATCCGGCTTATGAAATATCATATCAAGATAAAACAGCGGTATCCCCGTTAACTTGCTTAATTCTCTGGAAAAGGTACTTTTCCCGCTTCCAGGACAGCCGATTACAATTACTTTTTTCATTCTTCTACCCATAAATACATCCGCAATCAGGAATTTCTTCCTCGCGATAATTTATAAATTTCTTTTTTCTCTCAAGACAAGTGGCAACCTCCACATGTGTCGGGACACTCCCATGAACACAAATTATCCGCCACGTCTGTGCCGCATGAACACATTTTTCGAGAAGACAATGAATGCGACTTGTCAGCATTCTTGTCGCTCGAACCCGAAAACTTGTTCTCGGGTATTCCGCCCACTGTTATTTCGGTTCCATCAACAACTTTTGTCAGCTTTCTCTCCATCTTAAGACACCTTATTTCCTTTCTTC